>CAYNWR010000178.1:0-6121 GCA_964400915.1 uncultured Burkholderiaceae bacterium | reverse complement strand
CTGGACGCCGCAGATCGCCAAGGAAACCGGCGCCAAGGCCGCCCATCCCAATGCGCGCTTCACCGTGGCGGCCATCAACAACCCCGCGCTGGATGCAGCCTGGGACGATCCGGCGGGTGTTCCCATCGATGCGTTCATCTTTGGTGGCCGCCGCTCGACGACCGTGCCACTGGTGACCGAGGCGCGCAATTGGGTCGAAGGGGTCTACATGGCTGCCACCATGGGCAGCGAAACCACGGCTGCCATGGCCGGTGGCAACGGCGCTGTGCGGCGAGACCCCTTTGCGATGTTGCCCTTCACGGGCTACAACATGAGCGACTACTTCCAGCACTGGCTGTCGCTGGGCCAGAAGCTGCAGGCGCAGGGCGCCACGCTGCCCCGCATCTATTGCGTCAACTGGTTCCGCAAGGGCGCCGACGGCAAGTTCGTGTGGCCCGGCTACGGCGACAACATGCGCGTGCTCAAGTGGATGATCGACCGCATCGAAGGCCGGGCAGCGGGCCAGGAACACGTCTTCGGCGTCAGCCCCACCTATGCCGAGATCACCTGGAACGGGTTGAACTTCAGCACCGAGCAATTCCAGAGTGTGACGGCGGTCGCCAAGTCCGATTGGCAGGCCGAGCTCAAGCTGCACGCCGAGCTGTTTGACCAGCTGGCCCATCACCTGCCCGCCGAGTTGACCCAAACCAAGGCCGCGCTCGAAAAACGCCTCGCCGCCATTTGAGGTCCAATCGGCCCATCCCGTCGGGCTTGATGCAAAAGGCCGCCGCCAAAGCGGCCTTTTTCGTGCCTGGCGCAACTGTTTTGAATCGAATCGAGCCTTGGCGAACGCCAAGGCTCGATGGATTGCTATTCTTTTAGATGAGCCCCATCCCCGAAGTCAGCGCTAGGCAACGCGAACGGCGCGCCCTGGTGCTGCTGTTCCTGGCCCCTGCGCTGTGGACCGTCAACTACTACGTGGCGCGCCGCGCCCCCGGTGTGATCGACCCGCACCTGCTGGCCTTTGGCCGGTGGTTCACGGCGGGTCTGATCATCGCGGCCGTCGTCCCGGGTGAACTGTGGACCCATCGGGCCCACATCGTGCGCGACGCCTGGCGCTACCTGGTGCTGGGCGCCCTGGGCATGCTGGTCTGCGGCGCCTGGGTCTATGTGGGGGCTCGAACCACCGAGGCGATGAACATCTCGCTCATCTACGCAACTTCGCCCGTCATGATCGCGTTGTTTGCGGCCGTCTGGCTGCATGAGCCGTTCACCTGGCGCCAAGCCATGGGCGTGGCATTGGCGCTGGCCGGTGTGGTGAACGTGGTCGTCAAAAGCGACTGGCTGGCCTTGGCCCACGTGCGTTGGGTGGTGGGTGATGCCTGGATTGTTGCGGCCACCCTGTCCTGGACGGCCTATTCGCTGTTGTTGCGCAAATGGACCAGCCCGCTGGGTGCCACGGCGCGACTGGCGTGTATTGCGCTTGGCGGCAGCGTGGTGCTGCTGCCGTTTGCGGTCTGGGAAGCCACGCAGGCGGCTGTCTCGCCCTGGACGCTGCAATCGCTGTGGCTGGTGCTGCTGGCGGCCCTGATTCCCGGCGTGGGCGCCTATTGGGTTCACGCGTGGACGCAGAAGGTGCTGGGCGCGAGCCGTGTGGGCACGGCCCTGTACCTGGGGCCGCTGTATTCGGCCGTGATGGCCTGGGCTGTGCTGGACGAAAGCCTGGGTTGGCACCACCTGATCGGGGCCGCCCTGATTCTGCCGGGGGTCTGGCTGGTGTCGCGGTCTGTCCCGGCCAAGGTGACGCCGGCGACCTCATCAGCCGGCGCCGATCCGGTCACCCGGTCGATTTCTTGACCTAGACCAAGGCCGAAGCCGACGCAAGCGCTGGCCCCTGTGTCAAACTTGGCTTGCAACTTCCACAAGGAACCATCCCATGAAGATCTTGCTGGCCGTCGACGGCAGCCCATTCACCAAGAAGATGCTGGCCTGGCTTGTGAACCACGACGAAATGATCGCGCCCACCAACCTGTTCACCGCGCTGACCATCCATCCGTCGTTGCCGCCGCGGGCCCGCTCGGCGGTGGGTGGCAAGGTGGTGCAGGAGTGGCACGAGGAAGGCGCGCGCAAGGTGCTCGACCCGGTGGTGAAGTTTCTCGGTCGCCACGGGCACGACGTGAAGATGCGCTGGGAAGTCGGTCAGCCCGGCGATCAGATCGCCAAGGCGGCGCGCACGGGTGACTACGACCTGGTGGTGATGGGATCACATGGGCACGGCGCCCTGGCCAACCTGGTCATGGGTTCGGTCGCGACGCAGGTGCTGGCGCGCTGCGAAGTTCCTGTGCTGATGATCCGCTGAACCACCCACGGAAAGGCGCCCCTGGCGGCGCCTTCAAAGGTGCTGGCGCCAGCCGCACCTATTCAATGAATCCGTAGCGGCGCGGCAGGTACAGCACGATGTCCGGAAAGATCATGCACAGGATGAGCGCCAGCAACTGCACGGCCACAAATGGCGTGATGCCTTTGTAGATGTCCATCATCGTCACGCTGGGCGGCACCGTGCCCTTCATGTAGAACAGTGCAAAACCGAAGGGTGGCGTGAGAAACGCCGTCTGCATGTTCACGGCCAGCAGGATGGCAAACCAGGCGAGGATGATTTGCTTGCCCTGGATGAAGGCGCCGAAATCCAGCTTGCCGATGATGGGCGCAAAGATCGGGATCACGATCAGGCAGATCTCGATCCAGTCGAAGAAGAAGCCCATGATGAACACCAGGATCATCACGAAGGTCATCACCTCCCAGCCGGTGTCGATGCCCATGGCCTTGAGGATCTCGGCCACCACGTCATCACCGCCCAGCGCGCGAAACACATACGAGAACAGGGTGGCGCCAAACACGATGAAGAACACCATGGCGTTGGTCAGCGCCGACGATGTCATCACGTCGCGCAGGACGGCCATCGAAAAGCGCTTGTTGGCCATCGCCAGGATGATCGAGCCCAGAGCGCCCACGCCCGAGGCTTCCGTCGGGGTGGCCCAGCCAGCGAAGATCGAGCCCAGCACCAGACCGATGAGGAAGGTGGGCGGCAGGAACCCCTTCAGCAGCACCAGGGCCGTCAGCGGTTTCTCGTCGGGGCCGAGCGCGCCGCCGACGGCCGGCGCCAGGCTGGGTTTGATGATGCAGATGATGATGATGTAGACCACATACAGGGCGCTCATCAGCAGGCCCGGCAGGATGGCCCCCGTGAACAGCGTGCCCACGGGGATGCCCATCAGGTCACCCATGATCACCAGCATGATCGACGGTGGGATCAGGATGCCCAGGGTGCCCGCCGATGCGATCGTGCCCACCGACAGCGACTTGTCATAGCCCTTGTTCAACATGATCGGCAAGGCGATCAGCGTGAGCATGATGACCGAGGCGCCCACGATGCCCGTGGTGGCCGCCATGATGGTGCCCAGCACCGTGACCGCGATGGCCAGGCCGCCAGGTACGCGCCGCAGCATCTGTTGCAGGATGTTCAGCAGGGTTTCGGCGACGCCCGATTTTTCCAGCATCGTGCCCATGAACACGAACATCGGGATGGCCACCAGCACCTGGTTCTGCACGGCCTGTCCGTACACCCGGGGCAGCAGGTTGGCAAACTGGTTGATCTTGAAGATGTCGAAGGCGACACCCAGAAACCCGAAGCCGATGCCCACCGCGCCCAGCAGGAAAGCCACCGGGTAGCCCAGGAACATGATCGCCACCAGGGCGAAAAACATCACCACCGCCAGGTGGTCGACCAGCCAGGTCATGATGCACCGCCTTCGGCCGCACCCGCAAAGGGTGTCGCCGCCTGCCGCGCCAGCGCGGGCGGTGCAAACAGGGCCACCACACATCGCGCGATCACGGCGATCACTGACAGCAGCACCGTGAGGAAGGCACCATACAAAAAGGCCTTGATGACCCAGCGGTATGCCAGGCCCACGGGCGCTTCGGAGGTTTCGTTCTGTACGTACGAAAGCACCGCGAAATCATGGGCGTAGGGAATGGCGACGTACAGGTAGGGCAGCGCAAACGCGATGCAACAGATCAGTTCCAGCCAGATCTTGCTGCGCCGGCTGATGTCACCCGTGAACACGTCGATGCGCACGTGGCTGTTGCGCATGTAGGCGTAGCCCAGCCACGTGCAAAACAGGATGGCGTGAAAGTGCCATTCGAGCTCCTGCAGCCGGGTTGACCCCATCTCGGGAATCTGGAAGCCAAACTTGCGGGTGACCACGTCGATGGTGATGGTTGCGATGCAGGCAATGAAGGCCCAGGCCCCGATGTCCGCAATGCGCTTGAGTAGTGCCTCGATCCAGTCGGAAAGGCGCAGCAATCCCTGCATGGGTGCTCCTGCTGATCAGTGAACTTGGTGGAAGGGGTGCCCAACACGCGGCACCGCGCCTGGGCGGATGC
Source organism: uncultured Burkholderiaceae bacterium (assembly GCA_964400915.1). GTDB lineage: Bacteria > Pseudomonadota > Gammaproteobacteria > Burkholderiales > Burkholderiaceae_C > CAYNWR01. Next base: position 1,699 of record CAYNWR010000178.1, on the reverse strand, counting down.
CGCGCGCCACGGCGCAGCGAGCGGGCATCAAGGTGCCATCAAGGCAACGGCCGCCGTCACACAAACGAAGGCGGTCGCTGCTGCGCAGCGGTCAGCGCAGATACCCCATTTCCTTCCAGATCGAATAGTCCTTGCGGAAGGCCGCGTACGAATCCCAGGCCTTCTTGAACTCGGGGCTCTTGGCGTTCTGCTCGGCCACCACTTCGTTCCAGGCTTTCTCGTAGGCGTCCAGGATCTGCTTGGGCCACTTCTTGATCTGCACGCCCTTGGACTGGATTTCCTTCATGGCCTTGAACTGCACGGCCTCGCCCTCGGCAAACTGGTTGGCGATGGTGGCGTCGCAGGCGGCCTGGATCTGCGCCTTCTGGGTCGGGCTGAACTCGGCCCACTTGGCCTTGGAGATCAACAGCTCGTTGATCGTGGCCTGCTGGTGCCAGCCGGGGAAATAGTAGAACTTGGCCACCTGGTGAAAGCCCAAAGTGAGGTCCATCACCGGCATCGAGAACTCCGTGGCGTCGATGGTGCCCAGTTGCAGCGCCTGGAAGATCTCGCCGGCCTGCAGCGTCTGCGTGGCAACGCCCATCTTCTGCATCACGTTGGCACCCAGGCCAAAGAAGCGCATCTTCAGGCCCTTGAGGTCTTCAAGGCTCTTGATTTCCTTGCGAAACCAGCCCGAGGCCTCGGGCGAGATCACGCCACAGGGGATGACCTCGACGTTGTACTTGGCGTGCAGTTCCTTCATGAGCTTTTCGCCGCCGCCGAACTTCATCCACGCGAGGTACTCGCCCACATCGGGACCAAAGGGCACCGAGCCGTACATGGCAAAGGCGATGTCCTTGTTGGTCCAGAAGCCCGAGACGGTCCAGGCCATGTCCAGCGAGCCATTGCCCACCGCATCCAGGTATTGGTTGGCCGGCACCAGCGCGCCGGGCTCGAAGCCCTTGACGTCGATGCTGCCCGCTGACAAGGTGCGCAGCATCTCGACCAGCCGGGTCTGGGTGGGGCCAAGCAGGCCGGTGTTGCTGGGAAAGGCCCAGGCCATCTGAACGCGGACTTTCTTGTCCTGCGCAAGGGCGGGCGCACCGACCAGGCCAATGGCCATGGCCGCCGCGACAGCGAGTTTCATCAGCTTCATGTTGTGCTCCTACGGGTCCGTTGAAGGGTTGTTTGCCTGGCCGTTATTGGTACGACCTTCGCAAGACCCGGAGCTTCGCTGAGCTTTGGCCCTATCGGTCCTAGGGTTTACACGGCTGCACGGGGATCGTGTCGGGCCAGACGTGAAAGCAGGTAGTCCACTTCGGCACGGGCGGCTGCGCTCATGGCCGCTGCAGGTTTGCGCTGGGCGTCGCTTGCAAGGATGCCGCGCTTCATCATCACGTACTTGCGCGCGGCCAGCCCGACGCCGGGTTGTTGCTCGTAACGCAGCAGTGGCAGGTGGGCGTCAAACAGGTCGTGCGCTTCGTCGCGCTGGCCGGCGGCCTGCAAGCGAACAACATCCACCAGCATGTCGGGGAAGGCGTAACCGGTCATGGCGCCATCGGCGCCGCGCTCGCATTCGTGATCGAGGAACAGGCCGCCATTGCCACACAGGATCGAGATGTGCCGCATGGAGCCGTCGCGCTCGAAGCCCCGCAAGGCCGATATTTTTTCCAGGCCCGGCCAGTCCTCATGCTTCAGCATCACGCAGGCGGCGTTGTCG
>CAYNWR010000177.1:0-6135 GCA_964400915.1 uncultured Burkholderiaceae bacterium | reverse complement strand
CAGGGCGAGTTGAGCGAGAAGTAGTAGTCGATCTGAACGGCCATGAGGGGCTCCTGATACTCAAATTGATCGTGCGGGGACCGATGTGTCCCTGGGGTCGGCTCTGTCCATCCACCGAAGGGCTAGCCATTCAAAATGGCGACTTGCCACACAACCGTGCGGCTCGGCCAAGCCAGGCACTTGTCGCCGGGCCCTGCTGCGCCCGAAAAAACCGCTACCCACCCACGGTGGCCAGCAAGTTCGATCGGTCGAAACAACCCTTGATTATAGCCGACGCAGCCGATCCAAGCCCTTGAACGGCTGCTGCCGCTGCTCAGATGGCGTCGACACCCCACCAACGGATTCGGACAATTCCGTCAGTTTGGCCAGCGCGGGCGCATCAGGACACCTTTCATGCCTGGGGGACAGCGGCACGGCCAGCAGCAGTTCGTCCTCGATCAGTTCGAACAGGTCGAGGCGCCGCTCCAGGGACAGCACATCCTCTTCACTGCGTTCGTCCTCGATCTCGGCTTGGGCCTCATGCGCCACAAAACGGATCTCGCGCTCGAACGCCAGGGATTGCGCCAGCGGCTGCAGGCAGCGCTGACACTGCAGGTGCAATGTCACCCGGGCACCAACCCTCAGCCAGGGCGCCGGGCCCGTGGGGCCGCGCCGGAGTTCAGCCGCCACGTGCCACTCGACCATCGGCCAGATAGCTTCCTGGTCACCGGTCGAATGGAGGGGTGGTACCGATAAATCGGCCACACGCTCAAAACGCGCCAGTGATTCGGCACCGCCCAAGTCACCACCCTTGCGCGCGAGAGATTCGACATCCAGGCTGCGTGGGGATACGGTCTTGCCCATGGCATCAGAGTCTAAGTGACAATCTTTCCATGCCTTGTGACGCCCCGCCCCATCCGTCCGACCGCCCCAGGCTGATCCTTGGCTCCACCTCGCGCTACCGCCGCGCTTTGCTGGAGCGTTTGGGCGTGCCCTTCGAAGTCGTGGCGCCCGACGTGGACGAAACGCCCCAAGACCACGAAGCGCCTGCAGCCTTGGCGCTGCGCCTGGCCCTGGCCAAGGCGAACGCGGTCGCCGCCCTCCACCCTGCGGCCTGTGTCATCGGTTCGGACCAGGTTCTTGACCTGGGGGGCTCCCCCATGGGCAAGCCCATGTCGCATGAGCGCGCGCGCGAGCAGCTGATCCAGCTCAGCGCTCGCACGGTCGTCGTGCACACCGCTGTTGCCGTGGTCCGGCGATCCGCCAGCTTCGTGGCCGCGGAAACCGTCGATGTGAGTGTGCGCTACCGCAACCTGGATGCCCGGACCATCGAACATTACCTTCAAGCCGAAAAGCCCTACGACTGCGCTGGCAGCACGAAGAGCGAAGGGCTCGGTATTGCACTGATCGAGGAAATCGCCAATCCGGATCCGAGTGCCCTGGTCGGCCTGCCGCTGATCGCCACCTGCCGCCTTCTGCGGAACGCGGGTCTGGAGGTGCTGGGGTGAGCACCGCCCCACCGTCAGGCCATGCCAGCGAACCCAGGGCAAGCGACGCGGCCAGCGCGGCCGGTGCACGCGGTCGCCTGGTGCTGGTTCCCTTGCCGCTGGACTTCGGTGCAACACCACAACCCCTGGCAGGCAACCTTCCACTGGGCACGCTGGAGCAGGCGGCGCGCCTGCAGGTATGGATCTGCGAAAACGCCAAGACCTTGCGGGCGTTTCTCAAGCGCGTGGCGGCAACGGTGCCGCTGTCCAGCGCGCTCCAGGACATCGTGATCCACGAACTCCCGCCGGAGCTGCGCAAGGCCGCGCGCCGGCGTGCAGACCCGGGTGCCTCTGCGCTACTGGCGACCTGGCTTGAGGCTGGCAACAACGGTCTCGACGTGGGTTTGGCGAGCGAAGCCGGCATGCCCGCCATCGCCGATGCTGGCGTTGAAGTGGTTGCACAAGCGCAGGCCATGGGCCTGAAGGTCGTTGCGCTCACCGGCCCTGTGTCGATGATGCTGGCTCTGGCCGCAAGCGGACTGAACGGGCAGTCCTTCGCCTTCTCCGGGTACCTGCCCACCGACCCTGGGCAGCGCGCCCAACGCCTCCGGACGCTGGATGCCCTGGCAAGCCAATCCGGTCAGACACAGATCCTGATTGAAACGCCTTATCGAAACGCCACCATGATGCAGGCCCTTCTGGCCTCGTTGTCACCACGCACGCGGCTGTGCCTGGCTTCTGCGCTTGGGGGAAGTGATGCGTGGATTACTACAAAAACAGTAGCTAACTGGCGCCAACTGGCGCTCGCCTCCGAGAACATTCAGTATAAAAATGCCCTGGAGCAGCCCTGCGTGTTCCTGTTTGGCCCCTGATTGCTGTCCACCATCCCGCGCCCGGGGATCCGGCCAGACGCCCACCGCCACACAGGCCCTGCGTCAGCGCAAAAGGGATCCGCTGTGGCGCAAGGCGCGTACAGCCCCCTCACCCACCGTGGCACCGAAACGCTTGGCCAGGCGTTCGGCAACGTTCTCGCGTCGTGTGTAGTCGATGATTTCCTCGGCCTTGACGATTTCCCGCGCCACAAAATCCAGGCTGGCCAGTTGATCGGCCAGCCCCATTTCCACTGCTTGCTGGCCACTCCAGAACAAGCCGCTGAACATGTCCTTGGTTTCCTTCAGGCGTGCTCCACGTCCTTTGCGCACCACATCGATGAACTGCTGGTGGATCTGGGCCAACATGGCCTGCGCAAAGGCGCTTTGCTGCGGCGACTGCGGGCTGAACGGATCGAGAAAGCCCTTGTTTTCGCCAGCGGTCAGCAAGCGCCGCTCCACACCGAGCTTTTCCATCAAGCCGGTGAAGCCAAACCCATCCATGAGCACACCAATGCTGCCCACGATGCTGGCCTTGTCCACGAAGATCTTGTCAGCGCCTGCGGCAATGTAGTAGGCAGCCGATGCACAAGATTCCTCGACCACGGCATACAGGGGTTTGTTGTGTTTGGCCTTGAGGCGCAGCATCTCGTCGTTGACGATTCCGGCCTGCACCGGGCTGCCACCGGGCGAATCGATGAGCAGGACCACGGCCTGCGCGCCCTCGTCCTCGAAGGCGGTGCGCATCGCTGCAATGATGGCGTCGGCGCTGGCGTCGCTGCCGGCGGCAATTTCACCACGTATCTCGACGACGGCCGTGTGCGCGGACGATTTGTCGTGCGCTGCCCGTGGCTTGGACCACATCATCCAGGCGATGGCAACAAAAAACACGAGCCAAGCCAGACGCAACGCGACACGCCACCGACGCGCCGCCCGTTGTTCAGCCAGGGCCGCGAACGCCAGCTTTTCCAGTGTGGCCCGCTCCCAGCCGGGTTGCTGGGAACTTGCGGCGGACTGCGGCCCTGACGCCGGGGCCGGTGCCGGGTCTGGCGCACCAGGTTGCGACGGAAATGGGCTCAATGGATCAGACATCGGGGAACTCGACTGGCGCCAACATAGGGGCAGTATGCCAGTGCACAACGCCATGGATTTCGGAAAGGGCAATCGCCACCAGCCCCCCTCGACAGGGACCCCCAGCACAACGGCCCGTCTGTGGGTGGTAGACCGCGCCATGGGTAGCGCACATCAGCCATTGACCAGAGTCGTCGAAGAATCGGTTGGGCTGATAGTCCATCTCCATGGCCACATGGGTACAGCGGTTCAGGTACGCCAATGCATTGCCACGGTATCGAATCGCAAACGCGCGGCAGGTCTGGCCTGCATACACGACATCAAAGGGCACCGCCAGGCCACCATCCAGCAAATCGCTGGCCTGGCACAGCGCGATGGGTCGTCCGTGGTGGGCGGGGTCATGCATGTTCATTGAGCCAATCACGCAAGTGCTGCACCGAATGTGCGACAAATCGGGGACGGAAGGCCTCGAATCCGTCGGGAGGGTGGGCGCCATAACTCACGCCGACACCCACACACCCGGCGTGAACGGCCATTTCGAGGTCGTGGGTGGTGTCACCGATCATCAAGGTGCGTTGCGGCTCCACCCCGAATTCGCTCATCAGTTCATTCAACATCCGCGGATTGGGTTTGCCGGCGGTTTCATCGGCCGTGCGTGAACTGTCGAACATGCCCCGCAGTTCCACAGCCTGCAGGGCCTGGTCGAGGCCGCGGCGGCTCTTTCCAGTGGCGACTGCCAGCCAATGATGACGGCTGCGCAGTTCCTGGAGCAGTTGTGTGACTCCGGGAAACAGACACAGGTCATCCTGGTGGCGAAGGTAGTGGTGGCGATAGCGCTGACCCAATTCGGCATAGCGCTCAGGGCCGATGTCGGGGGCAGCGTGCGCCAGGGCCTGCGGCAGGGCCAGCCCGATCACGTAGGCGGCAGCACGATCGTCTGGCACGGTACCGCCGAGGTCGCGCACGGCGTCCTGGATACAGCGCACGATGATCTGCGTGGAATCGAACAACGTGCCATCCCAATCGAAGGCGATCAGATCAAACTGGCGGGGCCTGTGCACGATCGAGGAATGCGGTGAGGTCATCGGGCAGTGGGCTGGCGATGTCCATCGCCTCGCCATGGTTGGGGTGAATGAATCGAAGGCGCGCGGCGTGCAGGAACATGCGCTTGAGGCCTTGCGTGGCCAATGTCTTGTTCACCGCGAAATCGCCGTACTTGTCGTCCCCCGCGATCGGGTGACCCTGGCCCGCCAGGTGCACACGAATCTGATGGGTGCGCCCGGTCTTGATGGTCACTTCGAGCAAAGTCCATGAAGGCCAAACACGCGCAACACGGACAAGGGTCACCGCTCGGCGAGCCGCTGGCGCGTCGGTCGCAGCAAGGCGCACATGCCGCTGGCCATCGGACAAGACCCGCTTTTCAAGCGGTGCATCGATCACCTTGAGGCTCGCGGGCCAGCCTCCCAGGGCCAATGCCAGGTAGGTCTTGCCCATGCGCCGCTCGCGCAGCTGATCCTGCAGCGCCACGAGTGCCTTGCGCTTCTTCGCCACCAGCAGCACACCCGATGTCTCCCGATCGAGCCGGTGGACCAGTTCCAGAAAGCGCTCCTGCGGCCTCGCCTGGCGCAACTGCTCGATCACCCCGAAAGACAAACCGCTGCCGCCGTGCACGGCCAGCCCGGCCGGCTTGTCAAGCGCCAGCAAACTGTCGTCCTCGTGGAGAACCGTGAACGCACGCGCCGGAATCGGCGCGGCAGCCAAAGGCGATGCGCTCACGCGCAGCGGCGGCACGCGGATGTCGTCCCCTGCGCCCACCCTCGCGTCGGCGCTGGCCCGCCCTTTGTTCAGGCGCACCTCGCCACTGCGGATGATCCGGTAGATGAGGGTCTTGGGGACACCCTTGAGTTCGCGCAGCAGATAGTTGTCCAGGCGCTGCCCGTCGGACTCCGCATCAACGCTCAAATGCCGTGCTCGGGTGGGCGACGCGGCCTGCGCGCCTATAATGGGTCTCACCGATGCGCCGTCTGCAGTGGTTGATGTGCTTCAAGTTTAGACCACGTCGTCAGGCAGGCACCGGTGGGTGGATGCTTCTCCGCACAGCGAACCGGGTCTGAACCATCAGGCCCGTCGCCCAAGGCGGAGCGGATCGACGTCGTTTGAAACTCACGAACGGTTTAATACAGCTGGCCCTGCGCACCGATGTGCAGCGGCTCGGCCATCTGGTTCTGGCAGTCATGTGGTTTTGGGTTTGTTGCTTGCGCGCGTACTGGGGGGTCTTGACGGCTCCGCGGCTGGCGTTGCAAACGGCCAATCCGGGCATGGGGTTTGCACCCCAGGCGAACCACCCTTGCGAGCCGCGACACGAAGCGCGCGCCGGGTCTGCCCGATTCCCTGTCCCCGTGCCCCGTGCCCCGTCGCTTGCGCCACCGCGCGAGCTTTCGCGGTTGCGTCTGCCCTGGACACCAGCCGTCGCGGTTTTTCCTGGCGTCTCCTGAAGCATCCGTGGGGCCTCGATAGAGGCCAAACGCAGGCACATCGGCCTGCAAAGCTCGTGCCCATGCAAGTGGGGCGGGCTTCACGCAACGAATGAGGAGAACGCACCGTGAAACGGATGCTGATCAATGCCACGCAGGCCGAAGAGCGCCGGCTGGCCATCGTCGACGGCCAGAAGCTGCTCGACTACGAAATCGAGATCGAAGGGCGCGAACAGCGCAAGGGCAACATCTACA
>CAYNWR010000176.1:3983-6141 GCA_964400915.1 uncultured Burkholderiaceae bacterium | reverse complement strand
TCACTGGTCATGGCGAGGGTGCGCAATGACGGGGCCAATCTGGCGCAGATTTCGGTGCCGGGTGCCTACGCCGCGGCAGAGGCGCTCAAGGCCGTGCAGCAAGGCCTGAACGTGTTCCTCTTCAGTGACAACGTGCCCCTGCAGCAGGAGGTTGCGCTCAAGCAGGCCGCCCGACGCCACGGCGTGCTGGTGATGGGCCCCGATTGCGGAACGGCCATCATCGAGGGCGTGCCGCTGGGTTTTGCCAACCACGTGCGCCGCGGCAACATCGGTGTGGTGGCCGCTTCGGGCACCGGCCTGCAAGAAGTCACCACGCAGATCCACCGCCTGGGTGGTGGCATCAGCCACGCCATCGGCACCGGTGGACGCGACGTATCGGCCGAGGTCGGCGGCATCACCATGCGCCAGGGCATTGCATTGCTGGCGCAGGATGCCCACACCGATGTCATCGCCATCGTGTCCAAACCACCAGCGCCGGCCGTGATGCAGCAGGTGCTGGGCGATCTTGCCGCCTCGGGCAAACCGGCGGTGGTGTTGTTCATCGGTGCCGATGCGGCGGCCATTGCCGCCATGGCCAGCACGGGCGCAGCCAACAAATCCACCAGGGCCAGACCCGGCCTGCAACTGGTCGATACGCTGGTGGACGTCGCCCACCGCGCGGTGGCGCTGGCGGGTACACGGGTGGCCACCACCCGCACTGCCTACCCCATGGCGGCGCGGCCTCGGTTTGCAGCCGGGCAGAAATACCTGCGGGCGCTGTTTGCGGGTGGGACCTTCACCGCCGAGGCCCAGGTGCTCTGGGCACGAAGCGGCCTGAAGGTCTGGTCCAACGTGCCCCTGGACGATTCGCTCGAGCTGCCCAACCCACGCCGCGCGAGCCGCGAACACACCGCGCTGGATCTGGGGGACGATGCGTTCACGGTCGGCCGGCCACACCCCATGATCGACCAGGCCGCGCGCATCGAGCGCCTCCTGGCCGAGGCGGCCGATCCGAGCGTGCGGGTGATCTTGCTCGACGTTGTCATCGGTTGGGGGGCACACGCCGATCCGGCCGCCGAACTGGCCCAGGCCGTTGTCCAAGCCAAGACCATCGCCCGACGCGCGGGGCGCAACCTGGCCGTGGTGGGGTTTGTCTGTGGCACCGAGGACGACCCGCAGCGCCTGTCCGATCAGGAGGCCAAGCTTCGCGCCGCCGGCATGGTGCTGGCCCCCAACAGCGCCAGTGCCGCCTGGCTGGCCGGCACATGGGTTGCCTGAACGTGGGTGCAATGAACACCCCGCGCCGCCGTGTGGTCGTGGCCCTGGGTGGCAACGCCGCCTATCCACCCACGATCAAGGGCACGGCCGACGAGCAACTGGCGCTGATGCGGCAAGTCTGTGCGCACCTGGTGGAGATCATCCGGGAGGGCTGGCAACTGGTGCTCACGCACGGCAATGGCCCTGTGGTGGGCAACATCCTCTACCGCATGGCGCGCACGGCCGATGAACTGCCGCCCATGCCGATGGACGTCTGTGTGGCGCACTCCCAGGGTGGCATGGGCTACATGCTGCAGCAAAGCTTTGCCAACGTGCTGCGCGATCGAGGCCTGGACGTGGTGGTGTCCTGCGTCATCACCGAGGTGGAAATCGACCCGGCCGATCCGGCCTTCACCCACCCCACCAAGCCGGTGGGCAAGTTCTTCACGCAGGCCCAGGCGGAGGAAATGGCGGCCAAGACAGGCTGGACCTTTGCCGAGGACTCCGGTCGCGGCTGGCGGCGCATTGTGGCCAGCCCCAGGCCGCGCAAGATCCTCGATCTGGCCACCATCGACGCCCTGCTCGATGCCGGCGTGATCCCCATCGCCTGTGGCGGTGGGGGGGTCCCCGTGAAGGTGGATGAGCAAGGCCACTGGTGCGGTGTACCCGCCGTGATCGACAAGGACCTGACCAGCGCGATGCTGGCAGCCCACCTGCACGCCGATGCCCTGATCATGCTCACCGGTGTCGAGCGCGTGGCCCTGGACTTCAACAAGCCCACGCAGCGCTGGATCGACCACCTGTCGCTGGACGAGGCCTTGCGGCATGCGGCCGATGGCCAGTTTCCGCCAGGCAGCATGGGCCCCAAGATCGACGCCGCGATCAGCTACCTGGAAGGGCTGCCCAACGCCAACCACGACGG
>CAYNWR010000176.1:0-3883 GCA_964400915.1 uncultured Burkholderiaceae bacterium | reverse complement strand
AGATCGACGCCGCGATCAGCTACCTGGAAGGGCTGCCCAACGCCAACCACGACGGCGAGGTGATCATCACCTCGCTGGAGCGCGCTTTCGACGCGCTGATGGGCCGCGCAGGCACCCATATCAGGCGGGCGGGTCGGCCATGATCAGCGTCGCGGGCCCCGAGGCCGCTGCGCGGCCGATCCTGGGCGAAGCGGCCGCTTCGCAGCCGGTCTTCGGCGATGCGGCCGCTGCGCAGCCGGTGCCCGGCTTCGAGCACAGTGCCTACCGCCTGCTGCAGGGCCGTGTCGTCTGGGCGGGTTCCGATGCCCGCACCGACCACCCCCGCCATCTGCACAAGCCGTGGCAGCCGCCGGCACGCCGCTACCGGCCGGGCGATCTCGTGCGCGGCGCCGGCGCGATTCGCGCGGCGCTGGGCACACCGCACTTGCCTGTGCGGGGCCTTCTGGTCTGGTTGACGGGCCAGGCGCTGCCCTTTCCGTGGCAGGCTGCGCAGCGGCGTCTGGACGCGCTGGCCCAGGCGCTTGGCGCCCACGATCTTCCGGCGTTTGGCGCGGCGGCGCAGGCCGTGCTGGGCCTGGGGCCCGGCCTCACGCCCAGTGGCGACGATCTGGTGGGTGGCCTGATGTTCACGTTCAGCAAGGCCCCACCGGCGCCCTGGCGGGGGCGCTTGCGCCCCTTGCGCTGGGATCTGCACAAGGCCGCGGTGTCGGCCACCAACGCCATCAGCGCCGCCTTGCTGGACGACCTGATGGACGGCCGCAGCTACCGCTTGCTGCATGAATTGTTTGATGCCATGGCGGCCTATCGGCCCCCTGGTGCTTGCCTGTCAAGTCCATTGCCCGGCCGGCAACACGCCGACATGTCAGATGCCGACGCCGAAGCTGATGCCGATCCTCAAGCCCGGCTCGCACTGCTCGGTGCGGCCAGCGCGTTGCTGCAACTCGGCGCTAGCTCGGGCGCCGATCTGCTGTGTGGTGTCCTGCTGGCCCTCACCGGGCCGCCGGCTGCAAACGAAGTGCACTTCAACCACCCCCAACCTTGTTTTTCGATTCCCGTTCATCCATGACCGCTCCCACCTCCACCCTGCTTGACCGAACGCCGCTGGTTCTCAACGTCGGCATTGACGATTTCAACACCAGCATCACACGCCACGGTGGCCAGGTCAGCAACGTGACCTGGCGCCCGCCGGGCAATGCCGACCCAGCCCTGGCCTGGAACCTCGCCCGCCTGCTGGGCGACGAGCGGATCGCCGCCGCCAATGCCACCGCCACCCAGCGCATCATCAATGCACGCCCGATGTGGGAAGACATCGCCTTGCGGGCCGATTCGGTTTGGCCCGAAATGAAGGACACACGCCTGCTGCTGCACGCCGGGCCGCCCGTGGCCTGGGGCGACATGTGCGGTCCCATGCACGGCGCGATGATTGGTGCGGTGCTCTATGAAGGCTGGGCCGACACGCCCGAGGCCGCGCGCCGCATGCTCGAGCGGGGTGATATCGCCTTTGCCCAGTGCCACGATTTCAAGGCGGTTGGCCCCATGACGGGCATCATCAGCGCATCGATGCCGCTGATCCAGGTGCGCGACGCCACCCACGGCAACCTGGCCTACACGAACATCAACGAAGGCATTGGTCGCTGCTTGCGCTTTGGCGCCAACGGACCCGACGTGTTGCAGCGCCTCAAGTGGTTCGAAGCGGTGCTGGCGCCGGTGCTCAAGGCGGCGGTGCGCCATCAGGCCGAGGCGACGGGTGGCATCGATCTGAAGGCCATCCAGTCGCAGGCCCTGCTCATGGGCGACGAGGTGCACAGCCGCAATGCGGCGTCCACATCGCTGTTCTTCATGGCCCTGGCGGTTCCCTTGGCAGCGGTCGCCGCGCAAACCTCAGCGGGGTTGTCGGGCCGGTCGTCGGTGCCCGCCGACCACATCCACCAGACCCTGGATTTCGTCGCCAAGACCTCGCAGTTCTTCCTGAACTTCTCGATGGTTTCGTGCAAGGCCATCATGGACGCGGCCCACGACGTGCCGTTCAGTTCGGTCGTCACGGCCACCGCACGCAACGGCACCGAGACCGGTCTGCGCATCAGCGGCCTGGGTCAGCGCTGGTTCACCGCCAAGTCCGATCTGCCCAAGGGCCTGTTCTTCCCTGGCTTCAAACAGGATGACGCCTGCCCCGATATCGGCGACAGCGCCATCACCGAAACCGCAGGCTTTGGCGGCTGCTCGTTTGCAGCCTCGCCCGCGCTCACCCTGCTGGCGGGTGGCACCGTGAGCGACGCGCTTCGCTACAGCCGCGAGATGGCCGAGGTCTGCGTGACGCAGAACCCTGCGCTCAGCCTGCCGGCCCTGGACTTCATCGGCGCGCCCTGCGGCATCGATGTGCGCAAGGTGGTGGACTCGGGCATTCGGCCTGTCGTGACCACCGGCATTGCCCACCGCGAGGCGGGCGTCGGGCAGATCGGCGCGGGCATTGTCCGGGTTCCGATGGCCTGTTATGTCGATGCCCTGCAGGCCATGGCCCAAAACTTCCTCACCCCATAAGCATGCGACAAACCCTCACCTCGCCGCGCGGCATGGTCACCGCGCCCCATCACCTGGCCGCCAGCAGCGCCTGTGGCGTGCTGCGCGAAGGCGGCAATGCCATCGAGGCCATGGTGGCCGCGGCGGCCACGATCGCCGTGGTCTACCCCCACATGAACGCCATCGGCGGCGATGGCTTCTGGTTGATCGCCGAGCCGGGCAAGGCTCCGGTGGCCATCGACGCCTGCGGCCGTGCAGCCGGCCTGGCGTCCATCGATTTCTACAAAGGTCAAGGCCTCAAGGCCATCCCCGGCCGCGGCCCCCTGGCCGCCAACACCGTGGCAGGTGCGATATCGGGCTGGCAGGAGGCGCTGCGGCATTCGGCCAACGCCGGTGGGCGACTGCCGGTGTCGCGGCTGCTGCAGGACGCCATCTGGTACGCACGCGAAGGCGCACCGGTCACCGTCAGCCAGGTGAACTTCACGACCAAGTTCCTGCCCGAACTCGGGCACCTGCCCGGCTTTGCCGGGCAGTTTCTGGATGCGGGCGCGCCCGGCGGCGAAGCCCGGCCGCCCAAAGCCCACACCCTGCGCCGTTACCCGGCACTGGCACGCACCCTCGAAACGTTGGCACAGCATGGCCTGGACGATTTCTATCGCGGCAGCGTGGCCGAGGCCATCGCCGCCGAGCACACACGCCTGGGCGGCCCCTTGCGCCTGGCCGATCTGCAGGCCCATCGCGCCAGCACCGTGCAGCCACTCAGCGTTCGCGTTGCCGGTGCCACGCTGTACAACATGACGCCCCCCACACAAGGCCTGGCCTCGCTGATGATCCTGGCGATCTTTGATCGCCTGCGACTGCGCCACGGCATCACCGAGGCGGACGGCCTGCCCTACCTGCATGCGATCGTCGAGGCCACCAAGCAGGCCTTCAAGGTGCGCAACCGCCATGTGGCCGACCCGGCCACGATGACCGAACGCGGTGTCTCGCCCGAGCAGTTCCTCACCGATGCCTTCATCGACCAGTGCGCAAGCGCCGTGGACATGCAACGCGCCCTGCCCTGGCCCGAGCCGCCGATTCACGGCGACACGGTGTGGATGGGCGCGGCCGACGCCGACGGCCGCATGGTCAGCTTCATCCAGAGTGTGTACTGGGAGTTCGGCTCGGGCGTGGTGCTGGCCGACACGGGCATCGCCTGGCAGAACCGTGGATCGAGCTTTCAGCTGGATCCGCGCTCGCACATCGCGCTGGCACCGCACAAGAAACCCTTTCACACGCTCAACACGCCGAAGGCGCACATCGACAACGGGCGTCGAATTGACTACTGCAACAATGGCGGCGACGGCAAGCCGCAAAGCCAAACCGC
>CAYNWR010000175.1:0-6142 GCA_964400915.1 uncultured Burkholderiaceae bacterium | reverse complement strand
TCTGGATCGCGATGTCGAACACCTTGGCCTTGTCATCGTCGAAGCCCAGCAGGGCCCCGGCCAGGATCAAGTGCCCTGTGGAGGAGATCGGCAGAAACTCCGTCAAACCCTCGACCAAGCCCATCACGGCCGCCTTGGCCAGCAAAACGATGTCCACCCGCACTCCCCATCGGAAAGCGCCGATTATCCGGGTGCCCGAAGGCGGTCTTTCTCCCTGACACCCGTCCGGGCTTTCGCGCTGCTGCAACCAAGGGCTGCGGTGCCGCGTACTTTGCCCTATGCAGCTTCAACCCGTGCCCCGGCGAACCCTCGTGCCACCCGCAGCACCGGTGCATGCCGAGCGCAGCCCGCGCGCTGTGCTAAGGTTGATTGAAACGACGCTTGGCGCCGCTTTCGACCCACCCGCACCCATGGCTGCCGACGAGCCAAAACACACCTGCGAACCCAAAGACGCGAGCCCACGCGACGCCGAGCTGGCTCGGCAGTGGGCCGACTGGCTCGCTGCCGCCGCCACGGGCGACGCGCACTCCTTCGAGCGCTTCTACCTGGCCACGGCATCGCGCAGCCTGGCGGTGGCGCGGCGCGTGGTGGGCGATGGCCTGAGCGAAGACGTCGTGGCCGATGCGTATTTCCAGGCCTGGCAGCAAGCCCAGCGCTTTGACGCGGCGCGGGGCAGCGCCCTGGCCTGGGTGTTGAACCTGGTGCGCTCGCGCGCCATCGATCGCCTGCGCCAGGAACACGTGCGCCACGGTGGCCTGTCCAGCGCACCGGAACAGGACGACGGCGAATTGACCGACACCAACCTGCCCGGCCCGGACACGCTGCTGGAAAACCTTGAACAGAGCCACGCGCTGCAGCACGCCCTCGCCGGCCTGGCGCCCAACGAGCGTTGGGTGCTGGCCCTGGCCTACTATCGCGACCACAGCCATTCGGAGATCGCCGCCATCACCCAGATGCCGCTGGGCACGGTCAAGTCGCTGATCAACCGCGCCCAGCAGAAGCTGCGCGACATCCTCCTGCCGCCGCCGGCAACACCCATCCGTTGAGGCCGTTTCGATGACCACGCCTGTATCACCCCTGCCGGGCGGCACACCAGAGCCCGACGCGGCGCTGGACGCCGACATCCGGGACGCCGTGTCGGCTGCACACGCCCCTGCGGCACCGCGCGATGCCTCCATCGAACGCGTGCGCAGCCGCCTGATGAAGCGCATCGCGGACGATTCCACACGCCTTCACGAGAAAATCGACGCCGGCGAAGGCGAATGGCGGCGCTTCCTGCCCGGCATCGAACGCAAGGTGCTGCACGTGGGCGCTGGTGTCATGTCCTACCTGCTGCGCTTCGAGCCTGGGGCCGTGTTGCCGGCGCATCGCCATCCGGTCGATGAGGAATGTGTGGTCATCCAGGGGCGACTGCGCATCGGCCACGACATCGACCTGGGGCCCGGCGGTTTCCACCGTGTCGGGCAGGGCATCCTCGATGCCCCCAGCACCAGCGATGAGGGCTGTGTGATCTACCTGCGTGGCGCGGTGCCACGCATCGAGCACATCGTCTGACTTGCAGACTGGCTGTCGGGCGGCTCAAAGCGCCGGATCGTCCACCAGTTCGTGGTTGGGCAGCAGCGCCAGCAGATCCGCAAACGAATCGATCGTCTGCACACACGCCGCATCGCGCAGCGCCTGCGCCTTGGGATCGATCGCGAACGCCCGGTTGGCTAGGCGCATCAGCGGCAGATCGTCCATTGCGTCTCCGATCACCCAGGTCAGGTCGATGGGCGGGGGATGGGGATCGTCCAGAAACCGTTGCAGCACATGGCGCTTGCACAGCTCGTGGGCCGCATCGCCATCGGCAAACGCAGGATTGATGCGCATCTGCCCTGTGCAGACGTCGTTGTCGAACTGCAGGGTGTGGGCCATGGCAAAGTCCGCAAAGATGCGCCGCCGCACGATGTCGGCACCCACGAAATAGCTGTCGCTCAACAGGCCCACCATGAAGCCCCGGCGTCGCATCTGATTGACGAATTCGATGACACCGGGGCGAATCTCAATATCGCGAGCAACCCGCTCGAAGAGTGTCCGGTGCAGGTACTGAAACAACGCAGCCATGCGCACCTGGCGACCCGGCGGCCCATCGTCGCCTTCATCGAGCAAGGGTGCCAAGGCCGAATGAAGCCCGGCCGCGCGCGCAAGTTCCTCGACGTACGTCGACGACGTCACCGTGCCATCCATGTCCAGCAAGAGCAGCCGCCGACGTGCCTTGCGGCGCGTCAGGACGTAGTCGATCCCCGCGGCGGCCTGTCGTTGTGATTCGTACATGGCCGCAATCTGGTCGACATGCAGTCGACCCGCCGCACGGGCGCGCTGGAAGATCACCCGCCCCACCTCATTGGCCATCAAGGCCAGGTCATGCAGTGCCTGGCTATCGTGCTCCAGGGAACCAATGTCCACTTCGGCCACCCGCGCGCCATGCCGATGGGCATCGAGCAGCAGGCCGATATCGACGCCATACCCATCCTCGAAGCTCAGCGCCTGCAGCAGGGACCTGCGCGCCGCAATGACGCCGCCCAGCGGCTGAGCGATGTGCGCCAGTTCTGGAAAGAACACGCGCAGCATGGGCTTGGCCGTCAACTCGGTGACCCGCCCGGCATTGCGACCGAATCGCGCCTTGACAAAGTCCGCCTCGCCCCGCAGCAGCGGGGCACACAGATCGGTGATGATGCCACTGCGCAGGCCTGCCAGGTCACCATCCAGATACACCAGGATCGTGCAGCGCGCGCTAACCACCCCGTCCCGCATCGATGCCCCCTTGCCCAGCATGCTGCTGGTCAGGACCCGGGCGCCCGCGCTGCGCGCAAGGTCGGCCGTGCTGTCGGTGGAACTGTCGTCGATCACCAGCACTTCGGCCGTCGCCGGATCCGCCAGGGCATACGCAACCACATGGGCAATGCGTCTGGCCTCGTTCAAGGCCGGAATCACCACTGTGGCATAGGGCTGCATCGGCAGCGCCACCCCGGGTGGAGCATCCCGCGCGGCAGGCGCCAGGCGCTCGGGCACCGATTGCGAATGCGACCGCGGGCGTATGCGCGGGATGCGCCCGACCCAGGCGGCCAACCAAGCGCGCAGGCCGGACAGCCATTGCTTCAGCGGCCTCATCCCTTGGCCCCGATCAAGGATGCCGCCCCTTCAAGCGGCGGGCGTGATCCGCCCGGGGGCGCGGCAGATCGGACGGGCCTCTGCGATCGCATGGGAACACCTCCAGGCCGCCAGCGGGCGACCAAGCATGAACCAGATCCCCAGTTTAGGTCGGTCCCAGCGGACCATTGGGGCCCCCGGCTGAAACAAAAGGTAACGAGCACAGGGCTCGATCAATGCGCGCGCGCGTCGCCGGATTCGAACAGGCGCCGGATCAGCGCCACCGATGCGTCGTAACTCATTCCACCGCGGAACTGCGCCGTCATCTGCGCCAATCCCCATTCGCCCCGCAGCACCAGATCTGCAAGATCCTGTGGGTGGGGTCGGACGGGCTGAAAGGCAAACTCCTGCCCCACCGTTCGCACCTGCGCCACCCGGGCCCGGCGGGGCACCCGGCGCGCGATGGCCCGCAGCAGTGACATCTCGACGCGGCTGATGCGCACATCCTGATCGGCATCAACGAAGGCTGGCACGTCGTTCCAGATGGTCGCGCCGCTCACGAATTCCGGATGAACGAGGGTCCGGTGCACCTCCTGCGACACGGCACGCTGCAGGGGTTCGGTCTCGGCCGCTGCGCGCAACTGCAGCACCACCTGCGATTTGAAGCGGCGGCGTACACCGGCCTTGGGCAAGACCCGCCATTCCTCGTGTGCCCCCCAGACGGCTTCGACCGCACTCCAGGGTATGCGCATCACCGGGGCGTCGTCTGCACCCAGGCGCCAGTTGCGCCACGAACGCACCTGGACCCACAACGCATCGTCGGTCAGGCGCACCTGCCAATTGCTGGCCCGCAGCGCCGCCCGCACCTCTTCCCACAACAAGCTGGCGATCCACAAGGGCACGGCCGTCGCGATCAGGAGCATCGCCCCCAATGGAATCCAACCCCAGGCCGCCACCCAGACCTTGCCCGTCAACAGGTGAATGAAGATCCCGGTGGGCACCAGGGCCAGGGCCACACACACCACCAGGCCGATGCCCGAGCCGATGGGCAGGGCATGGAACTCATCGCGCCACGCCACCTTGGGCACGAGCCGTGCCGATACCAGTGCCGGAACCCCATCGAACATCGCCACCAATACGCTCCCAGGTGATGCAAGACCCGCAGCTGCGGTGGCAGATCATCGGTCACCCATCGGCCCTTGGCAAACACACGCGGATCGGCCGCAGCAGAAACCACCTCGCCACAGCAGATGTCATCGGCGAGCCGGCACGCACAAGCCAATACGGCAGGTAGCGATCGTCAGCTTGTGGGTGAACGCCCGCTAGTCGATCACCCCCGCAATGCGCGGCGGTGTGAACTACACGGGCGCCAAGGTGCTGGAGACGGGGCCAGTCATTCGTACCTCAAGGCCGCAATCGGCGTGAGCTGCGCGGCCCGGCGTGCGGGCACCCAGCCAAAGAACACCCCCACCAGGCCCGCAAAGCCCGTGGCCAGCGCAATGGCCCCTGCGCCCATGCTGACCTGCCAACCCGCGGTGTGCCCCACCACGGCCGTGGCCACGGCACCCAGCAGCACACCAAGACCCCCGCCGACCAGCGAGAGCGTGACGGCCTCGATGAGGAACTGGCGCCGGATGTCCCGCGCGCGCGCGCCCACGGCCATGCGCAGGCCGATCTCGCGCGTGCGCTCGGTCACGCTCACCAGCATGATGTTCATGATGCCCACACCCCCAATCAGAAGGCTGATGCCCGCCACCGTGGCCAGCAGCATCGTCATGGTGTGGGCCGATTCCTCCTGGGCGCGCAACACTTCGGAGAGGTTGCGGATGGTGAAGGTGTCGTCGGCGCCCGGCTGCACCTTCAGCCGTTGGCGCATCAGCTCGCGGATGCCCTCTTCGGCCAGTTTCATGCTCTGGCCTTCGCGCACCTTGACGTTGATCGCCCACACGCGGCGCGCGTTGGCCTGATCGCTCTTCCAGATGCGATTGCGCAGGGTGCTGACGGGCACGATGACGATATCGTCCTGATCCTGCCCCTGGGAGTTGAGGCCCTTGCGGGAGAGCACACCCACCACGGTCATGGGGATGCCGCGCACCCGGATCGCCTGGTCGATCGGATCCTCGGCGCCGAACAACTCGCTCGCCACGCTCTGCCCGATCCAGGCCACCTTGGCCGACCCCGACAGCTCGCCCGGTTCAAAGAGACGCCCCACCGCCAGCGGCCATTCGCGCACCTCCAGGTAGTCGTTGGTGGTGCCGAAAATGGTGGTGCCCCAGTTGGCGTTGTTGGCCACGATCTGGCCGGTGGTGCGCGACGACGGTGCCGCCGCCTGCACCTGCGGCACTTCGGCGGCGATTGCGATGGCGTCGTCCTCGGTCAGGCGCCAACGCGTCTGGGCGCCCTGGCGCACGCCACCCCAGATGGCCCCACCCGGCAGCACCAGGATGCTGTTGGCCCCCAAGGCCTTCATCTGCTCCTGCACACGCTCGGTGGCACCCTGCCCGACGGCGATCATGGTGATCACGGCCGCCACCCCGATGATGATGCCCAGCATGGTCAGCAGGCTGCGCAGCCAGTTGGCCGCCAGCGCGCGCAAGGCCGAACGCAGGGCAAGGCCGATGCTCATGGACTGCGGCCTCCCGGCTCGCCCACGGCGTGCAGCTCGCTGCTCCCCGATGGGGACCGATTCGGCCTGGAACGGCCAGGCTGGCGCACATCTTCAATCAAGCGCCCATCGCGAAACACCAGACGCCGGCGGGCCCAGGCCGCCACATCGGCCTCGTGGGTGACCAGCACGATGGTGATGCCCTGCGTGTTGAGTTCGGACAGCAGGCCCATCACGTCCTCGCTGGTGCGGCTGTCCAGCGCACCCGTGGGCTCGTCGGCCAGGATCAGCTTGGGGTCGGTCACGAGCGCGCGGGCGATGGCCACGCGCTGCTGTTGACCGCCCGACAGTTGTGCGGCCGTGTGCTCCACGCGGTCGGCCAGGCCCACCCGCGCGAGCGCCTGCAGC
>CAYNWR010000174.1:0-6142 GCA_964400915.1 uncultured Burkholderiaceae bacterium | reverse complement strand
TTTTTCCACCAGGGCCGCAGCGGCATGGTCCTGGGTGGAGAAGATGTTGCAGGACGCCCAGCGCACCTGCGCGCCCAGCGCCTGCAGGGTCTCGACCAGCACAGCGGTCTGGATGGTCATGTGCAGGCTGCCCGTGATGCGGGCACCCTTGAGCGGCTGGCTGGCCGCGTACTCGGCGCGAATGGCCATCAGGGCTGGCATTTCGCTTTCGGCGATGTTGATTTCCTTGCGGCCCCAGCTGGCCAGCTGAATATCGGCAATGGCGTGATCGGGGGACGTCGTGTCTTTCAGAACGGCACTCATGGTGGACTCCAATAGAGGGGTTGATCCACTGAACGGGCCACTCACCGCGACTGTTGTTCAGTGGGTGAGCGCCGTTGGTGCTGTCCGAGCCTCGTTCACGGCGGGGTGAACTGCAGCGCTCCTCGGATCCCGCAATTGTACGCAGTCCGGCACCGCCCCGGCGGCAGTCGGTCAATACCAGCCCGTGACGTAGATCCCGGCATAGCGGCGCCAATAGCCACCGCCACCGCTGCCGGCCGTCGCACTGCCCGAACGGCCCAGGGCGGCACGAAGCTGCAGGCGCGGGCCCAGGTCGCGCACCCAGGAGGCCTCGGCCTGCCGCAATTGCCCCGACGATGTGTTGCCAAATCCGTCCGTCTCGTTGAATCGCCCCAGCGCAGCGCGCAACTGAAGCGAGCCACCGCCAACGGCCTGCTCCCAAGCCACGGCGAGCTTGTTCTCGCTGCTGCGCGCCGGGTTGTAGTAGCCCCGGTTGTTGCGTGTGTCGTCCCATGGCAGGCTGTTGTGCATGCGCAGGCCTTCCAGCGCAAAACGCACCCGCACCGTCCCAGGCATCCGGTATTCGCCACGCCAGTTGATCCGGCTGCGGCTGTTGTGGTCGTCAAAGCGCAGTCGCGCCGCTCCGACGCTTGCCTGCCAGCGGGGGTCGGGGGTCCATTGCGCACCCAATGCCAGCCCGTGTTGGCGCACGCGGTTGCGGATGGCGCCCAAGGTCTCGACCACACCATTGGCGAATTCACCGTCGAACACCCAGGCATCGCCCCACTGGTGCCGCGCCCGCAAGCGCAGCACCGGCGTCTGCCACCCCGCGTAGTCGCGAACGCCGATCGTCGCGCTGGTCCAGGTGGTGCCAGCGGGATCGAGCACATCGCCCCAGCGCCGGCTCAGGCTCGTGGTGAGTTCGCGGCCTTGGACCGTCTGGGCATCCTGGGGTTGCAGCTGCGCCGCGCGCGCGGCCGCCTGCGCCAGGTTGCTCACCAACGCGCGGGCGTCCGGCGTGGTGGCATAGGCCTGCGCCGCCGACAGATCGCCCGCTGCCAACCATTGCCGCAGCTGCTGTGCGGCCGGCGAAGCCAGGGCAGCCATCACCCCATCAAGGCCAGGCGTGCCGGACACGCGCTGGTTGGCCAGCACCCGCGACAACTTGTCCGGCAAGGTGCTGCCAAACAGCGACTCGAACGCCTGCAGGCCGGCCGCTGTATCGGCCGAACGCAGGGCCGTGTCGGCAGCGCCCGCGCGGGATGCCAGGGCCTGCAGCAGCCCGTCGCCATCGCTGCGGACCAGGTCACCCCAGGCGTCCGCCAGCGGTTGGTCGAAGCCGCGCAGGCGTGTGTTGCGCCAGCCCAGCTCGATCTGCATCCGGCCGCTGGGACGCCAGACCTGCGAAAACGAGGTGGTGTTGGAGTCGAGGCGGTCGGCATCGGTGGAGGTTTCGACCGCCAGATGGGCCGCCCGAAGGACCTCGCGCCGAACACGGCTTTCGCGGAACGCCTGGGCAGCCTCCGTATCCAGCGCCTCCAGACGCGGCAAGGCCAGATCCGGGTAGCCCGCCCAGTGCAGGGCACGAGACTGATCCAGACGAACCCCCGCATCGTCAAGTCGAGGGGATCGCGCGTAGGCCGCTGCGGCCTCCCGGTGACGCCCCATGGCGTTGAGCGCATAGGCCAAGCCGGTCCAGGCGTCGCTGCGCCCACCCTCAGCGGCGAGGACCTGGGCATAGACCTGGCGAGCGTCCTCGTGCCGCTCCTGCCAGACCAGGGCCCGGGCCAGACGAACACCCAAGTCGCCGTCCTGGGGGCGCAAGGCACGCAGCCGTTCGAGTGCCTCGATGGCGCAATCCAGGCGGTCCAGCGCGATGCAGGCCTGCGCGCGTCCGTCCAGTGCTTCCGCACGATCGAGACCCAGGTCCAGGGCTTCGTCGAAAAGGGCCAAGGCTTCGGACGGCTGGGGTGACCAAAGCACTTGCCAGGCGTAGGGCAACAGACGCTCGCGACGGCTTTTGGGATACCGCTCAAACAACTCCGTGTAGACCTGCACCGAGGGCATGTTCTGATCGGCTTGTGCCAGCGAACGAGCCAACAAGATCATCAAGGCCTCGCTGCGCTGCGAGACCTCGAGCGCTGCCCGAAACAGACCCGCACCCCGCGCGCCATTGCCATTGCGCATGGCAATGACACCTGAGTCGCGCAGGACTTCAACGAGCCCGCGATAGGCGTCATCGACATCGCGCGCTGCAAAAACGCCGGCGCCGTCGGCGACCATTTCCCGGAAAATCGTCTCAGCCAAATCGAGGCGCCCGCTCCACAAGGCCTGCCACGCCAGAGGCGGCAACAAGGCCGCTCGGCGGGTCGGTGCCAAGCGCAGTGCCTGCAGGTACAGATCGGCGGAACGCGCGTTGGCATCGGCAAATCCGAAAACCTGCGCGGTTTCGACCACCAGATCGATGTCGTCCGGCACCGCTGCGAGCAGTTGCTCGTAGATCGACAGGCTTTCGGCAAATCGGCGCTCGGCTGCCAGCCCTCGGGCCTGTTCGCGGCGCTGCTGAAAGTCTGGCGGCACCCGGGTGGGACCCAAAGCCGACGGGGCCACCGGCGCCGACGCTTCGTTGGGCCGGGATAAAACGGCAGGGGCCACTGGCTGGGCGTCGGGCGTCAAAGCGCGGCCAGCGCCTGCCGTCGCTTCGGGACCACCCGATGGAACGCGCGCGTTGGCCAGATGCGCCTGCGCCTCGGCCAGTCCACGCGCAGCTTCGACCGCCGTGGCGCGCTGACGCGACCCTTCTCGAAACAATTGCGCCGCCCGCTCGTGGCGCCCGGCCCACAGGCTCTGCCAGGCCAGGGACATCAGCACGTCTTTTCGGCGCTGGGGGGCGATGCGCAAGACCCGTTCGTACAGGTCGGCTGCCGCCCGGTTGCGATCCGCGAACCCCCGAACGCGCGCAACCTCGATCAGCAGATCGGTGTCATCCGGGTTCTCGCGCACCAGGCGATCGAACAGGCGCAGCGCCGCCACGTATTGCCGGCGATCGGTCAGGCGCCTGGCTTCCTGCCTCGCGGCCAACGTGGCCTGCCCGTCCAGTTTGGCAGGTGCCGTGGCAACACGCGCCTGCGCCGTGGCCCCACCGGGCAGTCCAAGGCTGGCAGCGAACACGAACAGGACCCCGGCCAGGCCGCCCAGTTTCCGCGCTCGCTGCCGTGTTGAACGCCTCCTCATGGCTGCCCTTCAGGCCCTGAACGGCGCGTGTTCCAGGTGACCGGCCGGCGCCCCGGTTCAATGAAGAGGAACGGCAACGACACCAGGGTCGCAAATGCCAGGAAGGCCCAATAGATCAGGGGATAAAAGACCGCATAGGGAAAGTACAACCAGATCTCGGGATCGTACTTGTGATCGATCCAGGTCCCCACGGCCAGTTGAATCAGACAGAAACTGCCGATCACCATGCCCCACAGGTTGGGTATGGGTGACGCGCCGACGGGAGGATAGTCGAGCGCATAGGACACGATCCAGAGGCTGGTCATGGATACGAAACAGAACGCCCACAACGTCGACAGGACGGCTTCGATCATCATCGGCCACATGCGACGGCAACGCCAGTCGGCCACCACGCCGCGGTGCTTGCGCAGGACCTGCATCAGGCCACGAGCCCAGCGCAGTCGCTGCCGGAACAAGGCGCGAACCGTGGAGGGCACGGTCATCCAGACGATGGCCATCGGCTCGTAGCGCACATCAAAGAAGCGCCGTTGCAGTTTCCAGGTGACTTCGATGTCTTCGGTGAGCATTTCGGGCGAGAAGCCCTCGACCATGAACAGCGCATTCTTGCGGAATGCCGCAACGACCCCGGATACCGTGACGATGCGCCCCCAGATGCGCTGAGAGCGGCGCAGCATGCTGATGATCGATGTGAATTCGATCGCCTGCAAGCGCGTCAGGAAGTTGTCGACGTTGCGCACCCGCGGATTGCCCGTGACGGCAGCCACGCGACCGCCCCGAAAGTGCGGCAGCATGCGCCAGATGATGTCGGGTTCGGGTTGGGCATCCGCATCCAGCACAAGGAGGATCTCGCCCTGCGCCATGGGCAGGGCGTCGTTGAGGGCCATGGCCTTGCCTTCATTGACCTGCTTGTCGATCAGGCGCACACGGCCGGCCAGCACAAACGGCATGACCTGTGCCACCGTCCCATCGGTGGACCCGTCGTTGATCACGATGATGTCCAGGCCAGGATAGTCCACGGCCACGACGGCCTCCAGCGTGCGGGCGATTTCCTCAGCCTCGTTGTAGGCGGGGATCAGCACACTGACCGGTGGCGCAAAGCTGCGGTCGATCGGAACCCGGGCCGGGTCTTCCTTTTCCCAGCGGAAGACAAAAAACAGGGTGGTTGTCACCCAGATGATGCTGGTGACCAGTGGATAGCCGGCAAAAAACGCCAGCAGCACGTCATAAATGAACGTCTGCTGAAACGCAATCAGCGCGTCGCGAACTGCGAAATACATACCCGCAGTCTACGGGGCGGCTATCTTGTAACGCTTGAGTCCTTCGGGCGTTGCCTCGATGCGCGTCATGCGGGCTGAGCGCAGTTTGGGCCAATCGGCCTCAACCGGGTTGCCGTTCCAGTCGCGGTCGTACCGGTAGTCAATCTCCGGCATCCCTTTGCGGGGCCCTTTTTCAAGAAAGATCGCGAAATTGTGGCGAACCCAGAACAGGGTGACGAGTGGGCTCACGATCGATGCGACGCTGATGACCCAGGCGACGGACGCGACATCCCATTCGCCACGCAACACGATGTACCAGGCAGAAAAATACAAAGACCACCCCTTGACGATCAACACCCAGTGCCATGCATGCAGCCAGCGCGAGTGCAATGCGCCGCGCTGGCGTCGCGATCGATATCGGGTCGCTGTGGTCGGCAGTGGTGCCGCAGCGCGGGCTGAATCAAGCGTGTCGACCACGGCGGCGCGACGCTGCAGCCAGACCCACCAGCGCCAAGCCGATCAGTGCGAGGCCTGATGGCTCGGGAACCTGGTTGCGACGCAACAAGTTGCCGGTGGGCACGGGCTCCCAGCAGGCATCGCCCGCCGTGCAATCGCCCTCGCGCCAACGCAAGTCGACCACGCCGGCTTCGAGGCGGTTGTAAGCGCCCAGGCGGAAGCCGTAGACCCCGACTCCCAGATCCAGATCGTTGTCAAAGCCTTCGCGGTCGCGCGGGTTGAGAAAATCCTGATCGATGCGCAGCGATTGCCCGTTGGCGCCGATCAATTCGAAGAAGAAACCGTCGTCGTACAACACACTGAAGTTGTAGGCGCCGGCATCGCTCACGCGGATGAAACCCGTGAATTCGGCGGCCCAGTTGGTGTCGAGTCCAGCCAGGGGGAAATCCTGCGCCTTGCCCCACTGGGCCTCCCAATTGGCGTTGTACACGGCATTGCCATAGTTGATGACGGGTGCCACGCCGCTCCAGCACGAAGTGACCATGGCGCCGACACCTGCGCAGCCGTTGCCGGTTCCCATGGCCTGCTGCCAATCTGCGATGCCCCAGATCCCCGTGCCCCACCCAAAACTGCCAATCGGTGTGCCCACACCGTAGTACCCGCCGGGCACTGCCATGGTTCCGGCGCCATACTTGTTTGGATTGGCAAGGGCGGTGCCGTCCTCGGTCCAGAGAACCGTGCTGCCCTGCCACGAATCGTTGACCTTCACAAAGCGCGCACTGGCGCCAGCGCCGACGTCATAGACGCCCGAATAAAGGGGCGCAAAGGCCACCGGGGCGGCCTGAATGGCCACGCCCGCCAACGCTGCAAGGAAACCAACTCCGATTCGTTTCATGATGTGCTCAATTGTCCGC
>CAYNWR010000173.1:0-6241 GCA_964400915.1 uncultured Burkholderiaceae bacterium | reverse complement strand
TGGAGGATTTCGAGAAGGCCAAGGACAAGATCCTGATGGGCGCCGAGCGCAAGAGCATGGTCATGCCCGAGGACGAGCGTCGCAACACCGCCTATCACGAGTCGGGGCACGCGCTCATCGGCAAGTTGCTGCCCAAGTGCGATCCCGTTCACAAGGTCACCATCATCCCCCGCGGTCGCGCGCTGGGCGTCACGATGAGCCTGCCTGAGAAGGATCGCTACAGCTACGACCGTGACTACATGCTCAACCAGATCAGCATGTTGTTCGGTGGCCGCATCGCCGAGGAGGTGTTCATGAACCAGATGACCACCGGCGCGAGCAACGATTTCGAGCGCGCCACCCACATCGCGCGCGACATGGTGATGCGGTACGGCATGAGCGATGCCCTGGGCCCGATGGTCTACGCCGAGAACGAGGGGGAGGTGTTCTTGGGGCGCTCGGTCACCAAGACGACCAACATCTCCGAGCAGACCATGCAGAAGGTGGATGGCGAGGTGCGTCGCATCATCGACGAGCAATACGCTTTGGCGCGCCGCCTCATTGAGAGCAACCAGGACAAGATGCACGCGATGGCGCGTGCCCTGCTCGAATGGGAGACCATCGACAGCGACCAACTTGACGACATCATGGCTGGGCGCCCGCCACGGCCCCCCAAAGATGGATTGCCCCCCAGTTCGCATTCTGCAGGGCCGGGTGGTGGTGACGCGGTCGCGGTGGGTTCGTCCACGCCCAATCCGACCGTCGCCTGAGCTGTCGGCCGCCCCCAGCACATCGCCTGATGGTGCCGACGATGGCACAGGTGCCCTCCGGCGCGATGGCACCGGTCTGGCGCACCAGCCGCTTCAAGATCGACCTTCGACGCCCCCGTGTCATGGGGGTTGTCAACTTGACGCCCGACTCCTTTTCGGACGGCGGCAGGTTTCGCAGGCCTGGCGACGCGATCTCGCACTGCGAATCCCTGGTGGCCCAGGGGGCCGATCTGCTCGACCTGGGGGCCGAGTCCTCGCGTCCGGGCAGCCGTGAAATTGGTGGCGAGGAGGAGTGGGGTCGCCTGGAGCCGGTGCTGCGCGAAGTCGTGCGCCTGAATGTCCCGGTATCGATCGATACGCATCGCAGCCAGACCATGCAGCGTGCGCTGGACTTGGGGGCCGACATCATCAATGACATTTGGGCGCTGAGGCGTCCTGGGGCCACGTCGGTGGTCAGCCGATACCCCACGTGCGGGGTCTGCCTGATGCACATGCACGGCGAGCCGCAAAGCATGCAGGACAGCCCCTTGGCAGGTGACGCTGTGCTGGCCGTGCGCCAGTTTCTGGAGTCCCGCACCTCCTTGCTGCTGGGCCTGGGTGTGGAGGCCGCGCGCATTGCTTGGGATCCGGGCATCGGTTTTGGCAAGACCGTCGACCAGAACCTGGCGCTGCTGGCGAGGCAAGGTGAGTTGTTGATTGGTGGTTTTCCCTTGCTGGTGGGCTGGTCGCGCAAGTCCACACTGGGTGCCGTGACGGGCCTTGCGCGCGACGACCGCGTGATCCCCAGCGTTGCGGCCGCGTTGCTGGCCGTCGAGCGGGGTGCCCGCTTGGTTCGGGTGCACGACGTCGCCGAAACGGTGGCTGCCCTGAAGATCTGGAACGCTACCAAAAACGAAGCGAACAACATAGAAGGGACGCTCGCATGAGTCGGAAGTACTTTGGAACGGACGGAATTCGGGGTACCGTGGGCGTGGCCCCGATCACACCGGATTTCATCCTTCGGCTGGCCCATGCGGTGGGCCGCGTGCTCAAGCGCAAGGAAAAGCGTCCGACGGTGCTGATTGGCAAGGACACACGCATTTCGGGCTACATGCTCGAGTCGGCCCTGGAGTCTGGCTTCAACTCGGCGGGTGTGGATGTTGTTCTGCTGGGCCCCCTGCCCACGCCGGGCGTGGCCTATCTGGTTCGGGCGCAGCGTGCGAGTCTGGGCGTTGTTATCAGTGCAAGCCACAACCCGTTTGCCGACAACGGCATCAAGTTCTTCAGCGCGGATGGCACCAAGCTGCCCGATGCCTGGGAAGCCGATGTCGAGGCCACCTTGAATGAAGCCCCTGTTTGGGCGGACTCGGCCCAACTGGGCCGCACGCGCCGGCTGGAGGACGCTGCCGGACGCTACATCGAGTTTTGCAAGAGCACCTTTGCCAGCAGTCTGACCTTGCGGGGTCTCAGAATCGTTGTGGACGCGGCCCACGGTGCGGCCTATCAGATCGCGCCGATGGTGTTCCACGAATTGGGCGCCGAGGTCATCTCCACCGGTTGTGCGCCCGATGGCCTGAACATCAACCGCGACGTGGGTGCAACGCATCCGGAAGCCATTGTCCAAGCCGTCAAGGCGCATCGCGCCGATTTTGGGGTTGCACTCGATGGCGACGCCGATCGCCTTCAATTGGTCGACGCTGCGGGCCGCCTGTTCAACGGCGACGAAATTCTTTACCTGATGGTCATGGAGCGTCTGTCACGCGGCGGCCCGGCGCCCAGCAAGCGCAAGGGTGACGCGGTGCCGGGTGTGGTGGGAACGGTGATGACCAACATGGCCATTGAACTGGCGCTGCGGGGCAAGGGTGTGGAACTGGTCCGTGCCAAGGTGGGCGACCGTTACGTGCTGGAAGAACTGGAGCAGCGTGGCTGGCTGCTCGGCGGCGAGGCCTCGGGGCATCTGATCGCTCTGGACAAACACACGACGGGCGACGGATTGATCTCGGCCCTGCAGGCCCTGCAGGCCTGCGTGCGCAGCGGAAAGTCCCTGGCCGAGTTGCTGGCAGACGTCACCTTGTTTCCGCAGGTGTTGATCAATGTTCGCCTGCAGCCTGGCAAGGATTGGAAGTCGGCGCCGGGCTTGAGTGCCGCCCTGCTGCAGGCAGAGGCTGAACTGGGCGAACGCGGGCGTGTGCTGATTCGAGCCAGTGGAACCGAACCGGTGGTGCGGGTCATGGTCGAGGCCCATGACGGCCAGCAGGCATCGTCGGTGGCCGAGCGCCTGGCTGGGGTCATCCGTTCGGCTTGAAGCGGGTTGACCTGCGTCAGCGTCGCGCAAGCGCAGGCCACCCACAATCGCTGCTGTTGCCGAAATTGGACGGCAGCATCAGAGGAGACCGACATGGGTGACTATTCCGATTTTCATCGCCGTTCCATCGCGGACCGCGATGGTTTCTGGCGCGAGCAGTCCAGTCTGATCGATTGGCAATCCCCGCCGCAACAGATTTGCGACTACTCAAACCCTCCATTTGCGAAATGGTTCGTGGGTGGGACCACCAACCTTTGCCACAACGCGGTTGACCGTCACCTGAAGACGCGCGCCGACCAGGCCGCTCTGATCTTCGTCTCAACCGAGACCAACACCGAGCGCACCTACAGCTTTGCCCAATTGCACGCCGAGGTGCAGCGCATGGCGGCCGTCCTGCGCTCCCTGGGGGTTGGCAAGGGCGATCGCGTGCTGATCTACATGCCCATGATTGCCGAAGCCGCTTTTGCGATGCTGGCCTGCGTGCGAATCGGGGCCCTGCATTCCGTTGTCTTTGGCGGGTTCGCCAGTGGTTCACTGGCCACGCGCATCGAGGACGCCGAACCCAAGGTCATCGTCAGTGCCGATGCGGGGTCGCGTTCGGGCAAGGTCATCGAATACAAGCCGCTGCTGGACGAGGCGATCCGCCTGTCGGCGCACAAGCCCAGCTCGGTGCTGCTGGTGGATCGTGGGCTTGCGCCCATGACGCGGGTGGCGGGCCGGGACCAGGATTGGGCAGCCATGCGCGCGCAACACCTAGACGCCCAGGTTGCCTGTGAATGGGTCGATTCGACCCACCCCAGCTACACGCTCTACACAAGCGGTACCACCGGCAAGCCCAAAGGGGTGCAGCGCGACACCGGGGGGTATGCGGTTGCGTTGGCAGCCAGCATGAAGCACATCTTCATGGGCCAGGCCGGAGAGACCTACTTCTCCACCTCGGACATCGGCTGGGTGGTTGGGCACAGCTACATCATCTATGGCCCTTTGATCGCGGGGATGGCCACCATCATGTACGAAGGCCTGCCCACCCGGCCGGACGGGGGCATCTGGTGGAGCCTGGTCGAAAAGTACCGGGTGACCGTCATGTTCAGTGCGCCCACCGCCGTGCGGGTGCTCAAGAAGCAGGACCCG
Organism: uncultured Burkholderiaceae bacterium; assembly: GCA_964400915.1. Lineage (GTDB taxonomy): Bacteria > Pseudomonadota > Gammaproteobacteria > Burkholderiales > Burkholderiaceae_C > CAYNWR01. Next base: position 2,077 of record CAYNWR010000173.1, on the reverse strand, counting down.
GCCTACCTGAAGCAGTACGACCTGTCCAGCCTGAGGGCCCTGTTCCTGGCGGGTGAGCCCCTGGACGAACCCACGGCGCGCTGGATCAGTGAAGGCCTGGGACGACCCATCATCGACAACTACTGGCAAACGGAAACCGGTTGGCCCATCCTCACGGTTGCCAACGGGGTTGAAGTGAAGGCCTCCAAGTTCGGCAGCCCAGGGGTTGCCATGTACGGCTACGACGTCAAGCTCATTGACGAGAACACGGGACAGGAATTGAGTGGTGCCGACCAGAAAGGCGTGCTGACGGTGGAGGGCCCGCTGCCACCGGGATGCATGCAGACCGTCTGGCGCGATGACGCGCGCTTCGTCAACACCTATTGGAAGAGCATTCCGGGCAAACTGGTCTACAGCACCTTCGACTGGGGTGTGCGGGACGCCGATGGGTACTACTACATCCTTGGCCGCACCGACGATGTCATCAATGTGGCCGGTCATCGCTTGGGCACACGCGAAATCGAGGAATCCATCTCCAGCCATCCGGCGGTCGCCGAAGTGGCGGTTGTGGGGGTGGCCGACGCACTCAAGGGGCAGGTGGCCATGGGTTTCGCCGTTTTGCGCCAGCCGGACCAGTACCTTGAGCCAGCTGCTGCCATGAAGCTCGAAGGCGAGATCATGCAGACGGTGGACAAAACCTTGGGCGCCGTTGCACGCCCGGCGCGTGTGCGTTTCGTGACGGCGCTGCCCAAGACGCGCAGCGGAAAACTGCTGCGCCGTGCGATCACGGCCATCTGCGAGGGGCGCGACACGGGCGATCTGACCACGTTGGAAGACCCCGCCGCGCTCATGCAGATCAAGGATTTGATGGGTCAGAAGTCGTCGTAGATACCGCACAGCCTTGGTGCTTTTTCGGCACCGGGCGCGTCAAGTGGCACAATCGGGCTCGTTTCTTCGGGGCCTTCCCAGTCACAGTCGCATCCGCCATCCGGTACAGCCGTGTCGCGGGAGGTTGTTCAACCAAGCCAAGTTTCCTTCAGGGAGACGGAGGTCAGCGCAAATGAATGATCGCTTGTCGCCATCGGCAGCGTCCATCTATTCGGCCTATCAGGTCAATTCGCATCTCTTCGGGGGCAACGCGCCCTATGTGGAAGAGATGTACGAAAACTATCTTGCCAATCCGGGCAGCGTGCCCGATGCCTGGCGTGCGTACTTCGACGCGCTGCAAAACGTTCCGGCGGTTGATGGCAGCAATGCCCGCGACGTCGCCCACCTTCCGGTGGTCAGTGCGTTTGCCGAACGCGCCAAGCTTGGTGGCACCAAGGTCGTGCTGGCAAGCGCAGATTCCGAAATGGGGCGCAAGCGCACCGCGGTGCAGCAACTCATTGCCGCCTACCGCAACGTCGGGGCCCGCTGGGCGGACCTGGATCCCCTCAAGCGGACCGAACGCGACAAGATCCCCGATCTGGAGCCTTCGTTCTACGGCTTCTCCGATGCCGATCTGGAGACGGTGTTCAACACCAGCAACACTTATTTCGGTCGCGAGACCATGGCCTTGCGCGATCTGCTCAACGCCCTGCGCGAGACCTACTGCGGAACCATCGGCGCCGAGTTCATGTACAGCACGGACCAAGGCCAGAAGCGTTGGTGGCAGCAAAAGCTGGAGTCCATCCGCAGCCGGCCCAGTTTCTCCGTCGAGCAAAAGCGCCACATCCTGGATCGGCTGACCGCTGCAGAAGGCCTGGAGCGCTTTCTCCACACCAAATACGTCGGTCAGAAGCGCTTCTCGCTCGAGGGCGGCGAGAGCTTCATTGCCGCCATGGATGAATTGATCCAACAGGCTGGTGCCAAGGGCGTGCAGGAGATCGTCATCGGCATGGCGCACCGTGGCCGGCTGAATGTGCTGGTCAACACCCTGGGCAAAATGCCCAAGGACCTGTTTGCCGAGTTCGACCACACGGCCCCCGAGGAATTGCCCGCGGGGGACGTGAAGTACCACCAGGGCTTCAGTTCGGATGTCACCACCCCGGGCGGGCCGGTGCACCTGAGCCTGGCGTTCAATCCCTCCCATCTGGAGATTGTCAACCCGGTGGTCGAA
>CAYNWR010000172.1:0-6263 GCA_964400915.1 uncultured Burkholderiaceae bacterium | reverse complement strand
TTTTCGAGGACACGGGCCTTGTGGACTTCCACCGTGCGGTGACTGATTCCGAGTTCTTCCGCGATGCGTCGGTTGTCCAGACCCTGCACCAGCAGGCCCATCACCTCGTGCTCCCGGGGTGACAGCGTGGGGGCGTTGGCCCGATGTGCCGTCGCCACCGCGCGTGCACCTGCCAGGCCAGCCTCGACGGCTCGCAGCAGTTGTGAGCCATCAAAGGGCTTCTCCAGGAAGTCCACGGCGGCCGCCCTGAAGGCCTGGCGGGCCGCGGCGACGTCGCCATGGGCGGTGATGACGATGACCGGCAGCGGCGAGCCCTGCTCGCGCAACATGGCCTGGAGCTGCAGACCGCTCATGCCCGACATGCGGATGTCAGCCACCACACAACCGCGCCAGTCGGGCTGCAGGGCCGCCAGAAAATCCTCTGCGGACGCGAATGCGGCGCAGGCATGGCCCTGCAGGCTCAGCAACAGCATCAACGCGTCCCGCACGGAACTGTCGTCGTCAATGATGAAGATGGTCTCTCGGTGCATGGGGGCGTTGCCATCAACTCGGCCGCGCTGGTGGCTCGTTGCCGTCCAATGCAAGCGTAAAGCAGAAATGACCGCCTGGGCCGGCCTGTGCCCAGAGCCGGCCGCCATGGGCCTCGACGATGGCGCGGCAGATGCCCAGCCCCACGCCCATGCCGCCGACTTTGTTGGAGGTCCCAGGCTCGAAGATGGACAAGGCCTGGGTCGGTGTGACACCGGCGCCGCTGTCCAGCACCTCGATGACGAGCTCTGCCTCAGATGCCGCGGCGCGGACCAGGACCTTGCCTGGCCCGCCGTGTGCGGTGGCCGCATCGAGCGCATTGACCACCAGGTTGCGCAGCACCACCTGGATCTGCACCTCGTCCACCCACACCTTTGGCAGGCCCTCTGGGACCTCCGAACTCAGGTGGATGGACGAGGCGGCCGCGCGCCGTTGGTGGACGTGCAGCTCGGCGGCGACGAGCGAATGCAGGTCGCAGGACTTCAGATGGGTTGCACCGGTCTGAAAGAAGTCGCGCAGGCGCTTGATGACGTCGCCAGCGCGTTTCGAATCGGCCGAGATCTTGCGCGTGACGTCGATCAACATGGCCCGTCGTTCAGGTGTCTGCGGTGCAGCGTCGTCCGCGAGCAGCTCACAGGTCTGTGCGTAGGTGGCCAGGGCCGTGAGCGGCTGGCTGAGCTCATGCGCCAGCGCCGCAGACATCTGCCCGGCCGCTGCCAGGCGCAGGCTGTTGCGCAGTTCGGCATCCGAGCGGGCCCGTTCATCGACCGTGACCCCCAGCAGCAACCCGGTGGTCGTGATCGATGCCATCAGCAGCTGCAGCGCGACGACAAAGCTGTCCTGGTGTGCGCCCGACTGCATCGCAACGATCAGGCCGACCTGGGTCAGCGCCGCGGCCAGCACCGCGCCGGCGATGCCAAACCGCATGGACGCCCAGATGACGGGCAGCAGCAACAGATAGGCGTAGTTGAAGCTTTCCCTGCCACCACCGAACAACAGGCCGAGCAGGGCAAGGATGGCCAGGGCCGTGACCCACCATTGCGATTTGCGCAGGGTGTGGGTCAGCGCGTTCCTGCCCTCAAGGTCCATTGCGACCAACAGGATGGGCAGTGTCACGGCCATGCCGACGGCATCGCCCACCCAGTAGCGTGTCAGCGCCGACCACAGGGGCCCCCGTGGAAGGACACCACCCACGGCATAGGTGCCCACGTACACCACACTGTTGAGCAGCGCGCCGAAGGCGATGATGGCCAGGAACCATGCGACGTCACGCCCCGTCGACACTGTCCACCCGTCGCCCAGCTTGCGCTCCAGTGCAGCGGCCATGGCGAGATAGCTGCAGGTCAAGGCGCCGGCCGCCATGCCCGCCACCACCAGGTCACCGGGCGCACCGCGCACCAGCACCTCGGCCGCAAGCAGGCCGCCGATCACCACCCACCACAGCCGCCGACTCGCCATCAGCAAGGCCACGGCCAGGGCGGGCTGCGGGTTCCACGGCGTGATGTTGAGGCCTTGGATCGGGCGGATGAAGCTGGCCCAGTCCAGGACCAGGAAGACAATCACATAGCCCAACACCACCGCCCACGGCAGGGGCGTCAGCCAGGGCGCACGGGTGCGGCGGTGTTCAGCCATGGGACGATTGTCCCCTCGGCGCCTGTCAAGAGCAGTCAACCGGCATTGAGGTGCTTGCCTGCGGTCAGGACCTGCCCCCTGGGCCTGTCCCAGGACGGTTTCCGGACCTGATGTGCCGAGTTCCAAGAAAAAGCAGCGGATAGCGAGCGTCAGTCCTTTATGGTTTGCTACTGTTTTTGATAGCGCTGCTGATCGATGACGCCCTGCCCCGACCCTGTCTACCGCGCCACACAGCCGGCCGCGCCCAGGAAGCTGCTGAGTGCGCCCAAGGCGCTCAGGCGACCGCCGCTGAGCAAGTACACCTGCTGATCGGCCGATGACGCCCCCAGATAGAGGCCCCCCGCGTAGGCCCGGAAGGTGAACGGCACGGCGGTCTGCGACAGCGCGGCAGGGGTGAGCAGGCTGGCGAAGTTGGCCTCGGCCCAGTCCAGCAGGCAGTCCACTGTGGTGGTGCCGCTGTTCAACGGGGCGGCGCTGCGCAGCAGGTGGTTGTTGCGGTCGGCCACCACCAGGCGGCCGCTGGCGTTGACGGACACGTCCTTGGGGTTGTTGAAGCGGGCGGCCGTGCCCACCCCCGCCGCCAGGCCCAGCGTGCCCCCAGCCAGGGTGCTGACCACACCGTCGGGCGTGATGTGCCGGATCATCTGGTTGTCGGTGTCGGCCACCAGCACATTGCCGGTGCTGTCCACCGCAATGCCCGACGGAAAGTGAAACGCCGCGGCCCGCCCCACGCCATTGGCAAAGCCTGCGCTGCCGGTGCCCGCCAGTGTGGTGACCGCACCTGTCGCGCTGATCTTGCGGATGGCGTGGTTGGTGCGGTCCACCACATAGACCACGCCCGCGCTGTCCACCGCGAGGTCGATGGGGCTGGTGAAGCGCGCGGCGCTGCCGTTGCCATCGGTAAATCCGCGATTGCCCGCGCTGCCCGCCAGCGTGGTGACCACCCCGGCCGGGGTGATCTTGCGCACGGTGTGGCTGTTGAAGTCGGCCACGTAGACCGCTCCCGCACCGTCCACCGCCACCCCATAGGGGCTGCTGAACTGCGCCGCCGTGCCATTGCCATCGCGTGTGCCCGACTGGCCATTGCCGGCCAGCGTGGTGACCACGCCGTCGGCCGTGACGCGACGCACCGCATGGTTGCCGGTGTCGGCCACATAGACCACACCGTCCGCCGTCACCGCCACGCCGTAAGGCGTGAAAAACCGTGCGGCCGTGCCCGTGCCATCGGCAAAACCGAAGGTGCCGGGCTTGCCGGCCAACACGCTGCTGCGGCCGTCGGGGGTGATCTTGCGCAGCGCATGGTCGGTGGGGTCCACCACATAGACATTGCCACTGGCGTCCTGCGCCACGGCATAAGGGTCATCCAGGCGCACCTGCGCCCGTTCGCCTTCGACCGACGCGCTGTAGCCCACTTGCCCAGCCATGGTGGTGACCGCACCCGCCAGGCTGATCTGGCGCACCAGGTGGTTGCTGCTGTCGGCCAGCAGCAGGGCACCCGAGGGGGTCAGACTCAGGCCCATGGGGGTGTAGAAGCCGGCACCGGTGCCCGTGCCATCGGCGGTGCCGGGGCGTCCCTCCTGCCCCACAAAACTGCTGACCACCCCGGATGCACTGACCCGCACCACCTCATGCCCCTGGGCATTGGCAGCCAGCAAGCTGCCGTCGGCCAGCGCCACCAGGCCACGCACCTCCCCGAGCCGGGCGGCAGCGCTGCTGCCGGCGCTGCTGACCAGGGTGGTCACCACACCCGCCGGGCTGATCTTGCGGATGCCCTTGGTCAGGCCGGTGTCGGCCACATACAGGTTGCCTGTGCTGTCCACCGCCACCGCCTGCGGCGACGAAAACCTGGCGGCACTGCCTGTGCCGTCGGTGCTGCCCACCTGGCCAGCCGTGCCTGCCAGCGTGGTGACCACCCCGGCCGGGGTGACTTTGCGCACCACATGGTTGTTGTAGTCGGCCACAAACAGGTTGCCCGCGTTGTCCTGGGCAAACCCCCGGGGTTCGTTGAAGCCAGCGGCAGCGCCGGTGCCGTCGGCATAACGGCCGCTGCCGCCCCCGCCGCCAACCAGGGTCGTCACCTGCCCACTGGTGCTGATGCGACGGATGCGGCCATTGTTGGTGTCCAGCACCAGCACCGAGCCATCAGTGGCGATCAGCACCCCGCTGGGTTCGTTGAACAACGCGCTGCCGGCAGCGCCATCGGCATAACCTTTGACCCCCGCCTGCCCGGCCAGGGTACTGACCACGCCCTGGCTGATCTTGCGCACGGTGTGGTTGTAGGCGTCGGCCACATAAACGGTGCCCGCCGAGTCGGCCACCGCCTGCCGGGGGCCCCGAAACACGGCCGCCGCGGCGGCCCCGTCGCGGCTGGTAAGCACGTTGACGTTGCCACTGAGCGAGCCAACGTAGTAGGGCTCGGGGGCGGCCTGGGCCGTCATGGCCATGGCGGCCCAACACAGACACAACAGGCGCATGGTGCTTTCCTTGTCCTGCGGGCTCACCGGCAGGTCGGGTCAGTGTAGGGCCCTTGGGGGTGGGCACGGAGCTGTTGCGGTTTGCAGTTCTGACGACGAAGGCGAGTTGGGTTGATTGGCTGGTATCGACCCCAACCCGCCACAAAGCCCGCTCCAAATCGCCCTCCACGCCTCCATTTTCAACAAATTGAGATCAAATCAAGCGGGAGCGATCGTCGGATGGACATTGTTTGCTACTGTTTTTGGTGATGCGGTGTGATCTACCTGCTCTCAACGCCGGTGTAGCTCAACTGCACCCAGGGTCATGAGCTTGTAGGCGTCCGAGGCCAGCCAGTCACGCGCCTCCTGGCGCTCACGCAGGTAGGCATCCATGAAGGCCACACCCACTGACGGAAACCACGCGCAGTGCTGGGCGCGCACGGCGCCATCACACACGTTGACGTTCATGGTCTCGTGCAAGACGTCTGACGAATTGGCCCACGACATGAACTTGTCCCCCCGCTGCGACGTGAGCCACGAGGCCGATTTGCTGGCGCTGGGCTCGCCGGTGTAGTCGCCCCGGCCGGTGATGGTCAGCATGGGGCGGTCGATGGTGAAGAAGCTCTCGTGCTGAAACCCATTTGAAAACCCCGCATAGACGGGCCCTTGCATCCCGCTGCCCATGAAGGCCCGCACGTTGTTCACGCGTTCGCTGTACTGGCCGGCGCCCCACTGTTGCCAAGCACCCGCGTTGGCTTGCACAGCAATGGAGCCGGCCGAATGCCCAGCCACCGCAACCCGCGTTAGATCAAACAAGGCCGGAAACGCACCCAACACGCCCAGCAGGTATTTTGTGTTTTGCGGCCCATAGCGGTTTTGCGACAACCATCTGATACACGACTGGCGCTGTTCGGCCGTGGGGGTTCCGCTGGCCGGCAAGAAACCATTGAGCAGGCATTCGTCAAGATCAGGCTGCACCGGGGTGACCTGCACCCGCGACACATGAACCACGATGTAGCCCGCCTTGGCCAAGGTATCGCCCCATTCGGCGCTGCGGTCTCTGCCGTCAAAAGCGGGTTCGCCCCCATGGTGCCAAATGATGACGGGCCGTGGCATCGGCGCCCCAAGCGGAAAGCGAATCTTGATGGGCACCGGGTAGTTGTTCCGCTGCGCATCGATCAGGCCGTCGTGGTCGATCGCCCTGGTGTCGTACGACAGATCCGATTGGTAAGCACAGGCCATGCGTGCTTCAGGCGTTGCCGCTGCCGCTGCGCAGGCCGGCGAAACCCCTTGCGCGATGGCTGTGCTGCCCATCAGACCTGCCGCGAGTGCCATCAAGGCCAGGCGGGCGCGATGCACAAGACGCGACAACTTCATGGCGATCCCCCTTTGCTTAGATCGAGTCATTTGGATCGTAGGCACTGTGCGGCGGTTGTCAACTCCGATTTGTTTGCTATTGTTTTTATGCTTTGCGTGGGTGCCCTTTGCGCAAACATCCATGCATTTGTGCTTGTTCACTACATAAATTGCCAGCTTAGCCAGTACATCCAAAGCGGGCTACGATGCCCGCTTCAAACGTCCCTCGGGAGGATTCAGACATGAAGACACGCGCCGCCGTGGCCTGGCAGGCCGGCAAGCCCCTGACCATCG
>CAYNWR010000171.1:3858-6264 GCA_964400915.1 uncultured Burkholderiaceae bacterium | reverse complement strand
AAAGCTCGATCAGCTATTCGGGCGGGCGCAAGCTCATGGACATCCGCAAGGTCAACTACGTGATCCTGGGCGGCGACAACGCGGGCGAACACCTGTTGATGTAAGCCCGCGCCGCGCACGGCCGTACGCGTTACGCCGGCTGGGCTTTCCTGCGTTTGGGTTGCTCTGGCGTGGCGGCCTGGCGCGCACGCTGCAGGTAGTCCGCCGTGTGCGAGGCCAGCAGCTCGGCCACCACACGGGCGATGCGCGGCAGCGGCCGCCGCGCGCTGATGGCCACACTGGCGGTTTGTGGCTGGGCGCTCAGATCGGACACCGGCACAAAGCGCGCCGTGCCGGCCATCAATTCGGGCGCCGCGTCCAGCTCGGACGTCAGCGCCACGTGCGTGCCGGCAAGCACCAGGCTCTTGACCATCTGCAGCGAGTTGGTCACCAGCGGTGGCCGGGTCTCGGCAAGCAGCCAGGCGTGCTTGCGCTCCAGGTAACGGCGGATCGTCAGCGCCCGGCTTTGCACCGCCAAAGGCCAGTCGGACAGGTCCTTCAGCGCAATCGAGCGACGCGCCGCCAGCGGATGCTGAGCGCCCACCAGGCAGCCCAGGGGCAACTCGGTGGTCCAAACCAGGTGCAGCTCGCGCGAGGCCTTGACGTTGAAGGCGATCGCGAGGTCGACATCGCCCTCGTGCAGGCGGCGCACGGCCTCGTCGGGCGTGACCAACTCCACCTCCAGCACGATGCCGGGATGGGCGGCCGCCACGGCCGACACAAAGCTGGGCAGCAAGCCATTGGCGTGGCTGTCCATGGCCGCCAGGCGCAACTGGCCCTGGTTGACGCCTTGCAATTGCTTGAGATCGGAAAGCGTGCGGTTGATGTCCAGGCGCCAGCGCTGCGCGAGGGCCAGCACCACCTCGCCGGCCGCCGTCATGCGCATGCCGCGCGGCTCGCGCTCGAACAAGGGCACCCCCAGCTCCGCCTCGAGTTGCAGCAACTGCCGATCGATCGCCGACGCCGAGATCGACACCTCGCGGGCCGCGGCCTGGACGGAACCCGTCTGGGCCACGGCGGCCAGGTAGCGCAGGACACGCGGTTGCAGCAGGCTCATGCGTTCTAGAAAAGTGGATGCTCGATCGCAAATTATGCGATGGACAGCAACGATTGACCCAAGCAAACTGGTGCCATCCGCTGTCCGCCCTGGTGTTGCTTGAAAGGCTTGATCATGTTGACCCGTCGCGCATCCCTGAGACACATCGGCGTTCTTGGTTCCCTCGGCGGCCTGGGGCTCCTGGCCGGGCCCGCCCGGGCACAAGGCAAGTACCCCGATCAGCCCGTCAAGCTCATCGTGGCCCTGCCGGCCGGCGGCGGCGTCGACATGATCGCCCGCAACCTGGCGCAGCGCCTGAGCAGCAGTCTGGGCCAGCCCTTTCTGGTGGACAACCGCGCCGGTGGCTCGGGCCAGATCGGCATGCCGGTGGTTGCCAAGGCCGCGCCCGATGGCTACACGCTCACCGTTTCGCCCGCATCGTTTCTGACGACCAACAAGAGCATCTTCAAGACGCTGTCCTACGACCCGGAAGCAGACTTTGCCCCCATCACGCGCCTGGTCAACCAGGCCATGATCCTGGTGGTGAAGGACAAGCAGAAGTACCCCACGTTCGCGGCCTTCCTGGCGGCTGCCAAAGCCAACCCAGGGAAGATGACCTACGCATCCTCGGGTGACGGCAGCCCCCAGCATCTGGCGGGCTTGATGTTCGAGTCGCGCACCCAGGCCAAGCTGCTGCACGTGCCCTACCGGGGCGGCGCGCTGGCCATCAACGACACCATCGCCGGCACCGTTGACGCCATCTTCGCCGTGATGCCCGAGGCTGTTTCGCACGTCAAGGCAGGCACCCTGCATCCCCTGGCGGTCATGACCGCCAATCGCTCGTCGATCCTCCCCCAGGTGCCCACCATGGTCGAAAGTGGTGTGCCCGATCTGGTCCTTCCCACGTGGATTGCCCTGCTGGCACCGGCCAAGACCCCTCGACCGATCATCGACCAGATCAACCGGGCCGTCGTCGCTGCATTCGATGCCGACAACCGAAGCAAACTGGCCGAGATCGGCATGGATGTGGCGCCCGCCGGGCCCGAGGATTTGCGTGCCCTGATCGCCCGTGACATCAAGCTGCATGCCGAGCTGGTGAAGGCCGCCGGATTGGTGCCGCAATGAAGCGCCCGTGTCCCGTCCTGACATGTGTTGATCCCCGTCAAGACAGCCGCAATGCTGACGACTGACCCAGCCGTGTCGCCGCGGGGAAGCCCCCCGCTGGGCATATCCATGCTGGCGTGGCTCAACCAGGCCGATTCGCAGGCCTTTGCCGGTGTGATGGCGCCAGCGGTCGAATTGGCGCCTTGGGTGGCCGAACGCACGGCCGC
>CAYNWR010000171.1:0-3758 GCA_964400915.1 uncultured Burkholderiaceae bacterium | reverse complement strand
GTGTGATGGCGCCAGCGGTCGAATTGGCGCCTTGGGTGGCCGAACGCACGGCCGCCGCGCGCCCCTTTGCCGATGTCGACGCCCTGGCCGCCGCCATGCGCACCACCATCGAGCGCGCGACACGCGATGAGCAACTGGCCCTGCTGCTGGGCCATCCCGAGCTTGCCGGGCGCGAAGCCCGCGCGGGCGCGATGACGCCCGAATCCACCGGCGAACAGGGGCGCCTGGGCCTGCTCGCACTGGCGCCCACCGACTTTGCCCGCCTGACCCGCCTGAACCAGCTCTATCGCGAGCGCTTCGGATTCCCGCTGATCATCGCCCTGCGCCTGCATGCGGACCTGGCGTCGGTTCTTGCCGCAGGCGAGGCGCGCCTGGCACACGAACCCGCGCACGAGTGGTCGATCACGCTGGGTCAGATCGCCGCGGTCATGCGCGGGCGCATCGATCGAATCGTGTCCAACCCCATCCGCCCCTCCCTCTAGCGTCCTCCTTCTAAACCCCTCCACCGAGGAACTCACCATGCTCAACCGCCGCCAGATTGCCCAGTCCGCGCTTGCCGCCACCGCCTTGCCACTGTCCCTGGTGGCCCGAGCGCAGGCCTGGCCCACCAAGCCCATCCGCGTCGTCGTCACCTTTGCAGCGGGTGGTTCGTCCGACATCGTGGCCCGGCTGCTGCAACCCGGCCTGCAGGAAAAACTCGGGCAACCGGTGATCGTGGACAACAAACCCGGCGCGGGCGGCACCATCGGCGGACAGGACGTCGCCAAGTCGCCGCCGGACGGCTACACCTTCATGCTGTCCAACACCGCTCCCATCAGCATCTCGCCCTTCATGCTCGCGCAGCCCAGCTACGACCCGGTCAAGGGCTTCAGCCACGTGGCCTACATCGGCTCGGTGCCCAATGTGTTTGTGGTTCACCCCTCGGTGACGGCCAAGACCCTGCCCGAACTGATGGCCTGGATCAAGGCGCAATCCAAGCCCGTCAACTACGGCTCCGGCGGCGTGGGCTCCATCGGTCACATCGTGGGCGAGTTGTTCAAGAACGAATACGGCCTGAAGATGGAGCATGTGCCCTACCGCGGCTCGGGCCCGATGCACACCGATCTGCTGGGCGGCACCCTGCAGTTCGCCATCGATACGCTGACGCAGAACGTGCCCTATATCAAGGACGGCAAGCTCAAGGGCATCGCCGTCACCTCACGCACGCGCATGGCGCTGGCGCCCGAGATCCCCACGGTGGTGGAGGCAGGCTATCCCAAGCTGCTGGCCGAGAATTTCCTGGGCCTGGCCGGGCCCGCCGGCCTGCCGCGCGAGATCGCGGACAAGGTGCACAAGGCCACCGCCGAGGTGCTGGCGCGGCCCGACATCGTCAAGCGCCTGGAGGACATGGGCGTGGCGCTGCAAAAGATGTCCAGCGCCGAGTTCACCGAGTTCGTGACACGGCAAGTGGCCGAATGGGGGCCGGCGGTCAAGGCCTCGGGCGCCAAGCTCAACTGATCATTGGGGCCGGATCGTGAGCGCCATTGGCGGCATCTCCATCCACTGTGTCGACGTGGCCCATGGGCGCGTGGCCGTGGGCCTGCGTGTGCGGCTCACACGCCTGGACGGCCGCCCCATCGCCCTGGGCCAGGTGGGGCCCAAGGGCCTGTTCGAGCACCAGGCCCTGCTGGGGCCCGAGATCAAGAGCGGTGGCTACATCGCCACCTTCTCGGTGGGGGCGTTCTACCGCGAACTGGGCACCCCCTTGCCCGAACCCGCCTTTCTGGAAGAGGTGCCTTACCACTTCCACATCGCCGATGTGGCGCAGCACTACCACCTGCCGTTCAAGTTCACGCCCTGGGGCTTCTCGCTGTTTCGCGGCGGGGCCTGATCGCCGGGCTGCCGGTATGCCGCTGGCGCGTACGGCGGCGGTTCAGGTCGATCCCATCAGCTCGTGCGCCAGCTGGTTCAGGCGCGTGACCGGCTGCACCAGCGATTCGAGAATGCTGAAGTGATTCAGGCCATCCAGCATTTCGCACACCGGCACGCGGCGCGCGCCCCAGCATGCGCGGATCAAGCGCGCCTGGCGGTGGAACTCGCTGCTCTCGTCGGCACCCGCCACGGCAAACAGGCGGCCATGGCTGGGCGCGGGCATCCACGCGGGGCTGTTGCGCCGCGCCTCGGCGTCGCTCAGGTGCAGATCCTTTTGCAGGAAGGGCGTGCGGCGGATCGATTCGAGCTCGTGCAGGCCTGAGATTGACAGCGCGCCCCGCACCAGCCCGGCAGGCAGCGCCGCATCAAATCGATCGAAGCGGCAAGCGGCCATCATCGCCGCGAGGTGGCCACCCGCCGAATGCCCCAGCACATGGATGCGACGCGGGTCGCCCCCAAAACTGGCGATGCTGCGGTGTGTCCAGGCCAGCGCGCGCACCATCTGCATCGTGATCTGCGAAAGCTGCACCGCCGGGCACAGTGCGTAGTTGACCACCACGACACACACGCCCGCCTGCACAAACGGCGTTGCCACAAAGCTGTGGTCGCGCTTGTCCAGCGAGCGCCAGTAGCCGCCGTGAATGAACACCATCACGGGTGCCGGCGTGGTGCCGCGGCCCTGCGCGGGAAACACGTCCAGGCACTCGGGGGCGCTCGGGCCATAACGCAGGTCCAGGTGCTGTGGCAGGCGGCGCAGCGCATCGGCCGAATGGGCGCCCCAGCGGCGCAGGTGCTCGGCAAACGCGGGCACCAGGGCACGGTTGTTGTACAGGCGGTCCAGGGTGGCGCTATCCAGGGCGGCGGCTGTCTGGGGATGGGACGTGATCGGTTTCAAGGTGGTCTCCGTGGCGTGGGCCGATCTTGACATGTTGGGGCAAATCCCATGCGCCGGCGGCACCCAAGGCTGTATTCTGTATACAAAGACACCCTCCCCCATGCCTGCCCAGCTCATCCGGCTCGAATCCTCTCCCGATCTGGTCGATCAGGTCTACCGCTCGCTGCTCGACGCCATCAGCGACGGCACCTTTGCGCCGGGCACGCGCCTGACACAGGAGGAGATTGCCGCGCAACTGGCCGTGTCGCGCCAGCCCGTGCTGCAGGCGCTGCGCCTGCTGCGGCAGGACGGGTTTGTGTGCGACGCGCCCGGCCGCGGCGTGTGTGTGGCCGCGCTCGATCCGGCCGCGATGCTGCAGGTGTACGAGGTGCGTGGCGCGCTGGACGGGTTGGCTGTGCGCCTGGCGGCCAAACACCACGCGCGCATCGATCCCAAGCTGATCGAGACGGGGCGACGCGCCGCACGCGGCAAGAAAGTCAAGGCCATGATCGATGCCGACCTGGCCTTTCACGCCGCCATTTACACCGCGTCGGGCAACCCGCTCATCGAGCAAAGCGCGCAACGCCACTGGCAGCACCTGCGCCGTGTGATGGGCGCCGTGCTGCTGCACAGCCCGCAGCGCGAATCGGTGTGGGACGAGCACGAGGCCATCGCCCAGGCGATCGCCGATGGCCAGGGCCGGCGCGCCGCGCAGCTCATCGAACAACACGTCGAACACGCCAGTGCCAACCTGGCGCAGCGCCTGTCCCAACTGCCCGGCCCGTCATCAGCAACTTCAGCAGCCACCCCATCAACCAGCCACCCAGGAAACCCGAGATGAGACTCACCCCCCAGCAACTCGAACAATTCGACCGCGACGGCTACCTGTTTTTTCCCTCGCAGTTCACACCCGAAGAAACCCGGCGCCTGACCGAGGCCGTGCCCGAGCTGTACGCGCGCCGCGAGGCCTACA
>CAYNWR010000170.1:0-6299 GCA_964400915.1 uncultured Burkholderiaceae bacterium | reverse complement strand
GGAATGATATTCTGATTGAAGGAAATTCTAGGCCCGAGCGGCCACGCCGTCAATGAACACCCAAGGACCTTGTTGCCAGTGACGCCATTCCGATGACTTCCAGATCCACCCCGACACCAGCGGCGAACGCCCGTGGCGACGCCACCCCGACGGGCACCGTGGCACGCGTGGCGCAATTGCTGCGCGTGCTGGCCGAGTCGGAGGGCGACGCGAGCCTTGGCGACCTCGCCCAGCGCATGAAGTTGCCGCATTCGACCACGCACCGACTGCTGAACCTGCTGGCCGAGCAGGGATTTGTCGACCGGGGTCAGACGGCGCGCAGCTACCGCGCGGGTCTGGAACTCTTGCGCGTGGCGGGATTGGTGACCGCGCGTGCCCAGTTGACCGATGTGGCCCATGCCTTCATGCAGGCGGTGGTCGACGCCAGCAACGAGACCTGCATGCTCTCGGTGTACATGCACCGCACCGGTACGGCGATGGTCGCCAAGGTCATCTATGGCGATCACCCGCTGCGCTACGAGGCCAAGCTCTACGAACCCAGTGCGCTGGTGTGGGGCGCCACCGGTCTGGGCATCTACGCCTTTTTGCCCGAGGACGTGGCCGACGCCATTGCGCAGCGCGAAGGCCCGTCGCCTGCCGATGGGCGCCAGGTGCGCCCGGCTCAACTGCGCCGCGACGTACAGCGCATCCGGCAACAGGGCTACGCCCACACGCGTGGCCAGAAGGTGCCAGGTGCGGTCGGTATCTCGGCACCAGTTTTCAATGCCCAGGGTGTGGTGGCGGCCTTGTGCATCACACTGCCCGACACGCGCTTTACCGCTGCCATGGAAGGGCGCCTGGCCAAGATCCTGATGAACCAGGCCCGGCGCCTGAGCCATGCGCTGGGGATGCGCCAAGCGCCAGCGTATTGAACCGCACGCCGGGTGCTGTGGATGCATCCTGCTACAGACCCACCGACTGACCCTGCCGGTCATACAAACTGCTGGTCGATATCCGCCAGCACGGCACAAGCCAGGGGCTCGTCACCAGTGCCCGCACACGACATCAACTTGCCGCGCAGCTGGGCCTCGTCAACCGGGTTTTCGGCATGACCGCGCGCGAAGCGGATCGGCCCGCTGTCCAGAACCTGACCGTTGCGCAGCTTCAGCAGCACGCGGTCGGTGTAGGCAAAGGACGGCTCCAAGGGGCAGCGGGTATCCACGGTCTCGATGTGCACCTTGGGCATCAAGGCGCGAATCGCCGCGTCGGACAAGCCGGACGGCGACACCTCGGCAACGCCCAGTCGTCGGTGCACCGCTGCTGCTGCCGCACAGAACTCCATGCTGAATCGCGCCTGCGTCACGGTGTCGGGATTGTGGTGGCGCAGCACGGCAGCGGCGGTCGCGCTGATGCTGGCTTGCAGGGATTCAATGTCGCCAGGCGCAAGCTGGTACCGCCCCACGAGATCGATCACGCCGTCCACCACCCGGTGAACGGCGTAACAGACCGGGTACTTCTTGATGCCTGGCCGCGCGTTCAGCAGCATCGCCTCGAAATCGTCGGGCAACCCGGGTTCCAGGTCGACCAGGGATGACGATCCTGTCAGGGCCGGCAGGAGCCCCGCCGGGCCATCCAATGCGTCGGCCGACGCGTCCAGACCGGCCCATGCGAGCTCGACCGCCTGGATGCCCGCCTGCGCGGCACGACCCACCTGAAAGGGTTTGGTCATCGAACCAAAATTGGCCACGACCCCAGCAGCCATGCTGGCGGCGATGCCCAGCGCGTGCGCGCGCTGCTGTGGACACAAGCCACGCAGGTGCGCCACCGCAGCAGCCGTGGCGATGGCGCCAAACACAGCGCTGGGATGCCAACCACGCGCATGCAGCTGGACCTTCACGCGGCGCTGCAGCTCGCCCCACACGGCGTAGCCGCGCGCATAGGCACCGACAAGCACCGCGACGTCCAGCGCCGAACCCACAGCCGCCGCACGGTCGCGTTCGGCCATCAGCGCCGGAACGAGCACCACACTGGGGTGCCCCGCCAGACCAACATCGTCATAGTCCAGCGCGTGGCCCGCCACGGCATTGATGAGTGCGGCCGTTGCGCTGTCCGTGCGCAGCGGCCCGAAAAGCACGGGCGAGCTGCATTCGGCGGGATGCGGCGCCTGATTCGACAGGCGCGGCGCGGCCCAGCGCAGCGCCACCTCGGTCACGGTTTCCGTGCGTCCCGCCAACACACACGCCGCGGTATCGACGAAGGCACCACGAACACACCCGCGAAGGGTGGCCGATTGTTCTGCCGTGAATCGGTCGGACCAATCGGCGCTGCAACGGCGCGCCAGCGCCTGGGTCAGCGTTTCCAAGGACAAGGGCCTGGTGAGCTCATTCCGGCTTGAGACCGATCTGGCGGACCACCGGACCCCACACCGCATGCTCACGCGCAACCATCGCCGCCGTCTGTGCGGGCGTCGCGCTCACGATGTCGTAGCCCGCCTTGACAAAGGCCTCCTTCAATGCCGGATCGGCCAGCGCCTGGCTGTTCACGGCGGCGAGGCGGTTGACCACGTCGGCCGGCGTCGCGGCAGGCACAAACAGGGCAAAGCGGATGCTGGAATCGACACCCCGATGGCCGAGCTCGGCCATCGACGGCGCATCGGGCAGCAAAGGCGTGCGGCGTTCGGTCAGCACCGCCAGCGCCCGCAGCTTGCCGCCCTGAATCAGCGGCAGCATGGAGCTCAGGCTGAACGCGCCAAATTGGGTCTGCCCCCCCAACAAATCATTGACGGCCGGTGTGGTGCCTCGGTAGGTGATGTGCTGCAGCTTCACGCCCGCCATGCTGGCCAGCAACTCCATCGCCAGGTGCTGGGGTGAGGCCACACCGGCCGTGCCGTAGTTCAGCGGTTTGGACGCATCCACCTTGGCGGCGGCCAGAAGATCCTGCACGCTGCGCAGCGGACTGCCGGGCTGCACGACGATCACATTGGGCGACTCGGCCACCGTGCCCACGGCCTGCAGATCCTTGACCGGGTCGTAGGTGAGCTTGGCAAACAGGTGCGGAAAGCTGCCGATGATCGTTCCCTGGATCAGCACCGTGTGGCCATCCGGGGCAGACTTGGCAACCAGGTCGTTGCCGATGTTGCCTGTTGCGCCGGGGCGATTCTCGATCACCACGGTCTGGTTCAGCAAGGGGCGCAGGCGTTCGGCCAGCATGCGCGCCAGCACGTCGGTTCCCCCGCCCGGCGGAAACGGCACCACCAGCTTGACCGCCTGTGTCGGCCAGGCGCCCGCGCTGCCCGCTGCGGAGGCCAACGCACCGGACGATGCAGGCGCCTGAGCGGCGCCGGGTGTGGCCCACAAGGCCACGGGTGCGCTGGCCAGCCGGACCAACACATCGCGGCGGCGCATCGGGTGGGGTGTGCGTTTCGATGTCATGAGAGCTCCGTCGTGGCGTCAATTGCGGTGGGTGAAGGCGGCAGCGCTGGGGGTGTCAGCCGCAGGCGGGCCCGGCAGGGGCAAGGGCCTGTTCGTTCAGGGCAACTCGATCTTGGCGCTGCGCACCAGATCGCCAACGATGCGCTGGTGGGCCATGATCTCGCGCGCAAACTCCGCGTCCTGCAGCGAAGACGGGATGAGCCCGGCCTGCGTGAATCGGTCGCGCATGTCGGCCTGACCCATGATGGTCTTGACCGCCTGGCTCAGCTGGGCCGCCACATCGCGCGGCAGGCCCGCCGGTGCAAATAGCCCGATCCAGGCCGGAAACTCCAGGCCCTGAAAACCCTGCTCGACCGCCGTGGGCACATCGGGCATCAGCGGCGAACGCTGCGGTGTCAGTACGGCCAGCCCGCGGAGCTTGCCGGCACGCACCTGCGGCGCCGCGTTGGTGATGGAGTCGAACATGGCCTGAACCTGACCCGCCAGCAGATCGGTGGCGGCGGGGACTGCGCCCTTGTAGGGGACATGCAGCAACTGCGTGGCCGTGCGCGCCGCAAACAGCTCGCCGTTGAGGTGCAGGATGGTGCCGGGGCCCGATGACGCATAGGCGATCTTGCCGGGATGGGCCCGCGCGTACTGGACAAACTCGGCCAGTGTGTTCACCGGCACCGATGGATGGACCACGATGGCCGTTGGCCCATGGGCCATCAGGCCCAGGGGCGTGAAATCCTTGAGCGCGTCATAGGGCAGATTCTTGCGCAGCACGGGCGCAATGACGTGGGTCGACGCTGAAGTGACTAGCAGGGTGTACCCATCGGCCGGTGATCGCGCCACCAACTCGGCGCCCACGGTGCCGCCGGCGCCTGCCTTGTATTCCACCACGACCGCCTGGCCCAGCAGCTCCTGCAGCCGTTGCGCAACCGGCCGCCCCACCACATCCACCGGCGAGCCTGGCGGGAAGGGGTTGATGAGCTTGAGTGGTCGATTGGGAAAGCTTTGCGCCTGCGATGGAAGCACCACCAGACTGGAAACCACCGAGCCCGTCAGGCTGGCGGCGACGAACTGGCCGAAATGGCGGCGGTGCATGTCTGCCTCTTTCATGATTTCCGATTAACGGAATATGTTTCTGATTGAAGGAATGCTAGCGCGCAACCGGGCCGTCCGTCAACCCGCGCGGCCCTGTCACCCAAGGGCATTCATCGTGGATCGCGCGCCAGCAAGCCGGCCAGCTCCGGCAAGAAGGTGCCCGGATCGCATTGCGCCGAAGCAGCCTGCAGGGTGGCCAACACGGCAGCGGCAATGCCCCTGGCGGCGCCCGCGTCGGTGGCCATCTGGTGGTAGTAGTCCAGGTCCTTGCCGGCGTTGGCAATGGAGAATTTCAGGCTGGCTTCGCCCGACAGCAGGTAGGGCTTCATGCGTTCCAGCGCTGTGCCGCCGCCGCCCCCCTTGGCCAGCACGTCGACAAACACCTCGGGCGCCACGCCGCTGCGCTGGGCGCAGGCTGCCGCCTCCGACAACAGGGCCACAGCGCCCAGCGACACATAGTTGTGCAGCAGCTTCATGCTGTGCCCTGCTCCCACCGGACCGGTGTGGGTGATGTTTTCGGCAAAGCAGCGCAACAGGGGTGTGCAGGCCTGCAGCAGGTCGGCGTCGCCGCCCACCAGCAGGTTCAGCCGGCCTTCGGCGGCTTCCTTGGGCGTGCGGGTCATCGGTGCGTCCAGAAAACGCCCACCGGCGGCCTGCACCGCCTGGGCCATGCGCAAGGTGGACGAGGGGATGGCGGTCGAACAGTCGATCACCACCGCGCCGCGGCGCAAGCCCTGCAACACGCCGCCCGGCCCGGTCAACACGGCCTCCACCTGTGGCGAGCCCGTCAACACCAGGATCACGACGTCGGAACGCGCAGCCACCTCCTGGGCGCTGAGCACGCCCACGGCGCCAGCCGCCTTCAGTGTGTCCAGGGGCTGGTTGCCAGCGTGCTCGAGCATCACCAGCGTGTGCCCGTGTTTCACGAGGTTGGTGGCAATGCCATGGCCCATCAGGCCAATGCCGACCATGCCGACTTGTTGTTTCATCCGCGACTCCTGCTGCTTGAAGAGGGAAACCTGCACCGTGCAAATGGCTTACGCTTGGCCGCTGCCCAGCATTCACCACCATGTCCATCCAACACTACAACATTGTCACCATCGACGGCGACGGCATCGGCCCCGAGGTGTGCCAGTCGGCCATTGCCGTGCTGCGCCAGGCCTGCGGCGAACGCTTGCGCTTCACGGCGGCCGATGGGGGTGCCCTGCACTACCGCCAGACCGGCTCGGTCCTGCCTCAGGCCACGTTCGACGCCTGCCGCGATTCACACGCCATCCTTCATGGCGCGGCGGGCCTGCCCGGTGTCACCTACCCCGATGGCACCGAGGTGGGCAACGACCTGCATCTGCAACTGCGCTTTCGGCTCGATCTGTACGCCAACGTCCGACCGATCAAGCTGTACCCTGGCGTCACCTCGCCCCTGTCGGCCTGGCAGGCCGGTGGCATCGACTACGTGATCGTGCGCGAGAACACCGAAGGCCTGTACGCCAGCCGGGGGGCGGGCGTCAACCTGCGCGGCGAGGTGTGCACCGACACGCTGGTGGTCACGCGCAAGGGCGTGGAACGCGTGGCACGTTTTGCCTTTGAGCTTGCACGCTCGCGCCAGGGTGCGCCGCGCGATGGCCGGCGCCGCGTGACCGTGTGCGACAAGGCGAACATCCTGCGCAGCTACGCGTTCTTCCGCCAGGTCTGCAACGAGGTGGCGGCGGCGTACCCCGACGTCGAAATCGACCACGCCTACGCCGATGCTATCACCGAGCACCTGCTGAAGAAGCCCGACTACTACGATGTGATCGTCACCGA
>CAYNWR010000169.1:0-6303 GCA_964400915.1 uncultured Burkholderiaceae bacterium | reverse complement strand
GACTTCGATCACCGTGGTGGCCACCAGCACCCCCATCTGCCCATCGGCAAAGAGCGACATCACCGCCTTCTTTTCGGCCGCCGGCATGCGCGAGTGCAGCAGGCCCACCATCACACCGGGCAAATCGGCACACAGGGCCTCGTGGGTGGCTGTGGCGTCGCGCAGGTCGAGCACCTCGCTTTGATCGATCAGGGGGCAGACCCAATAGGCCTGCCCGCCCGCTGCGATGGCCGCACGCAGCCGCTCGATGACGGCCGGGCGGCGTTCTTCGTTCAACAGGCGCGTTTGCACCGGTGTGCGGCCGGGCGGCAACTCGTCGATCGTGGAGACGTCCAGGTCGGCGTAGTAGCTCATGGCCAGGGTGCGCGGAATGGGCGTGGCACTCATCATCAGCAGGTGCGGCTCCAACACCTGAGCTTTCGGCGCATCAAGGGACATGTCCTGGGCGTCAGTGCTTGCTTTGGCGACGCCAACACTGTCTGAGTCACCGGGCGTCGCGGCACGTGCATCGCTGCGTGTGTCATCCAGCGGGGCCGCCTTACCCCGCAACGCCAGGCGCTGCGCCACGCCAAAGCGGTGCTGCTCGTCGATGATGGCCAGCCCCAGGCGCGCAAACTGCACGGCGTCCTGGATGACGGCATGGGTGCCCACCACCAGCGCCGCGCGGCCGTCGGCAACGGCGGCGCGTGCCGCATCCCGTTCGCGCTTGCGCTGCCCGCCCGTGAGCCACGCCACCCGCTGACCCCTGCGGGCCAGCAGCGGTTCCAGCCATTCCACCAATTTGCGAAAGTGCTGCTCGGCCAGGATTTCCGTGGGTGCCATGAGTGCACATTGCCAACCCGCGTCGATGCAGCGTGCGGCGGCCAGCGCAGCCACCACGGTCTTGCCCGATCCCACATCGCCCTGCAACAGGCGGTGCATCGGGATCGGTCGTGCCAGGTCGGCGGTGATCTGAGCCACCACGCGCCGCTGCGCGGTGGTCAACTGAAACGGCAGGGCCTGCAACAGGCCCTGCACCAGATCGGCCGCGTCAGGACCCGCTGCCGTCCGATCCGCAGCCAAACGCGGCGCGCGCCGCAGGTCGCGGCGGATGCGCGCCTTCAGATGCGACAACTGCTGGGCAAGCAGTTCCTCTGCCTTCAGGCGCTGCCAGGCCGGATGGCTGCGGTCGCTCAGGGTTGCCTGGCCCACGTCGGGTGCGGGCTGATGCAAAAACTGTAGCGAACATTTTAGGCTCCACGTCCGCAGAAGGTCGATTCTTTCTGATTCTTCGCCCAGGCAACCCGGCAACACGGTTTCGGGCAGTTGCACGGCCGCCAGGGCGCGCAGGACGGCGGCGCGCAAATAGGCCTGGGACAAGGCCCCGGTGCTGGGGTAGATGGGTGTGAGGGCCTTGGGCAGTTCGCCGCTGGCCGCACGAAACGCGGGGTGCACCATCGTCCAGCCACCCAAGCCACCCTGGATTTCGCCCCGCACGCGCACGCGCGCACCCTGCACCAAGGTCTTCTGATGCGACGGAAAAAAGTGGAAGAAACGCAAGGTGCAGGTTTCGCCCTCGTCATCGGTCAAGACCACCAGCAACTGGCGGCGGGGGCGGTAGGCCACATCGCAGCGTGTGACCGTCGCCTCGATCTGCACCGCATCACCCACCTGCGGCGCGTCGGCGTTGCGGCCAATGTCCACCAGCCGCACCACACGCGTCTCGTCCTCGTAGCGCAGCGGCAGGTGCAAGGCCAGATCGATGTCGCGCAGCAGGCCCAGGCTGCGCAGCGCAGCCTGCATGGGTGAGGCGCTGCGCGCCTTCGGTGTCGATGCGCTCATCTTGGGCGGGCGGATAACATAGCCGGATTCTCGCGCCCCAACACATGCTCAAACGCATCGGCACCGACCAGCTCATTCTCGGGATGTACATCCATGAGTTCTGTGGCAGTTGGCTGGATCACCCCTTTGTTCGCGTCGGCGGTTTTCTGCTGTCGAACCCCAAGGATCTCGATCGCGTCCATGGATCGAGCATCCGCGAGGTTTGGATCGACGTGTCCAAGGGCAAGGACATCCCCGCGCACGTGAAATCCGTCTCGCGCGAGGAGGCCGATGCCGAGATCGAGGCTCGCCTCAGCACCTTTGGCGAATTGCCTCCCGAGCCAGCCGCACCCCCGATCCCCAAGCCACCGACCGTCAACCAGGCCCGCCTGCCGGCCAGCATGGCCGAAGAAACGCACCGCGCCCGCGCCATCTGCGACAAGGCCAAAGGCGCCGTCACGTCGATGTTCAAGGAAGCGCGCATGGGCCGGGCGATCAACTCGGATGCAGCCAACGAACTGGTCAGCGAGATCTCGGATTCGGTGGCCCGCAACTCGGCCGCGTTGATCAGCCTGGCGCGCCTGAAGACGGCCGACGACTACACCTACATGCACTCGGTGGCCGTATGTGCGCTGATGGTGTCGTTGGCGATGCAGATGAAGCTCGGCGAAACCATCACGCGCCAGGCCGCCATGGCGGGCCTGCTGCACGATGTGGGCAAGGCCCTGATGCCCATGGAGGTGCTCAACAAGCCGGGCAAGCTGACCGATGCTGAATTTGCCATCATCCGCGGTCATCCCCGCAAAGGCTACGAGATGCTGCGGGCCAGCCCGCAGGTGAGCGCCGAAGCGCTTGACGTGTGCCTGCATCACCACGAGAAGTTCGACGGCTCAGGCTATCCCGATCGTCTCAAGGGCGATTCGATCAGCCTGCTGGCGCGCATGGGCGCGGTTTGCGACGTGTACGACGCCATCACGTCCAACCGGCCGTACAAATCCGGCTGGGACCCAGCCCAGTCGATTCGGCGCATGGCCGAATGGGCGCCCGGACATTTCGACGCCCTGGTCTTCCAAGCGTTCGTGAAGTCCATCGGCATCTACCCCGTGGGCTCGCTGGTGCGCATGGCGTCGGGCCGGCTCGGTGTGGTGGTGGCCCAGAATCCCACGGCCCTGACGGCGCCCATGGTCAAGGTCTTCTACTCGACCAAATCCAATCTGCGCATTCCACCCGAAGTGATCGATCTGTCCAAGGGCGGTCCGCACGATCGGATTGCCAGCCGCGAAGATCCGGCGGTCTGGAAGTTCCACGACCTTGATGAAATCTGGTCGGGCATTCAGGGCGCACCGTGGTGACGCCTCCGGTACCGCTGCCTGAACACGCCACGTCGTCCCCTCCCCCGCCCTGGCAGGCCGCCGACTTTGACTACGAACTGCCGGACGAACTGATCGCGCAACACCCGCTGCCGCAGCGCTCGGCCTCGCGCTTGCTGGACGGACGTGGCGCCACGGCGATTGACCGTGTTGTCTCGGACCTGCCGGGGCTGCTGCGGCCCGGCGATCTGCTGGTCTTCAATGACACGGCGGTGGTCAAGGCCCGGCTGTTCGGGCACAAGGCCTCGGGCGGGCGCGTGGAGCTGCTGGTCGAGCGGGTGTTGCCCGCCGCGCCTGGTCGATTGGGGCATGAGGCCATCGTGCACCTGCGTGCCAACCACAAACCCAAAGTGGGCGCCGTGGTGTCGCTCGAAGGTGGCGACAGCGTCGAATTGCTCGGCCGCTGGCCCGATGCACAGGGTGCGCTGTTTCATGTGCGTTTCGCTCGCGACCCGTTCGTGGTGATGTCCGCCCACGGCCACGTGCCGCTGCCGCCCTACATCCACCACAGCGCCGACGCACGCGACGAGCAGCGTTACCAGACGGTGTTTGCCAGGCACCCCGGCGCGGTGGCTGCGCCCACGGCTGCGCTGCATTTTGATGATGCGCTGCTGGCCGCCTTGGAGACACAAGGCGTGCGCCGGGCCGCCGTCACCTTGCACGTGGGTGCGGGCACCTTTGCGCCCGTGAAGACCGAGGACATCCGCGCCCACACCATGCACGCCGAGTGGTACGACATTCCCGCCGCCACACAGGAAGCCATCCACCACACGCGGCAGTCCGGCGGGCGCATCGTGGCGGTGGGAACCACCAGCGTGCGCAGCCTGGAGAGCTGGGCGCAGACCGGTGCCACCCAGGGAGACACACGCATCTTCATCACGCCTGGCTTCCCATTCAAGTGGGTCGACCTGCTGCTGACCAATTTCCACCTGCCGCGCTCGACGCTGATGATGCTGGTCAGCGCCTTCAGTGGCCACGCGCACGTGATGGCCCTGTACCAACACGCTGTGCGCCAGCGCTATCGCTTCTTCAGCTATGGCGACGCGATGCTGCTGCAGCGGTCGTCCGGCTGAATGACAAGCCCCTTGTGAGGCTCGGCGACCCCGGGTGGCGAACAGGCCCGACGGGCCCGCCCGCGCCGGGTGGGCTCAGCCGCCCGACTTGCCCCCGTCCGCCCAGGACGAAATCGACTTGACGATCTCCGTCATGTCGCGGTTGGGGCCATCGTGCAGCTTCGCGAAATTCCAGAGTTGCCGCGCCGAGTTGCCGACCCACATCGGCACCCCAAGCGCTTCGCATTCCTCGATGGCCAGACCGATGTCCTTGCAGACACTGCTGACCGGAAAGCCGAAGTCGAAGGTTCCCGGCAGGACCTGCTTCATGAACTTGTCCATCGACGCGCCGCTGCGGCCGCTGCCGGCGTTGATGGCCGCCATCATGATCTGCGGGTCGAGGCCGCCCTTGATACCAGCCACGAAAGCCTCGGAGGTGATCGCCAACGCCGTGGACGACAACATGTTGTTGAGCAGCTTGAGCAGCTGCGCCTGGCCAGGCTCTGGCCCCACCCGAAACAGCTTGCCGAAGATGGTCAGCAGATCGGTCACCTGGGCCACGGCCTCGTCACGACCGGCCACCATCACCGCCAGCGTGGCCGCCTTGGCACCCGCGGCACCGCCACTCACGGGTGCGTCCACCAGGTCGATCCCCTGCGCCAGCAAGCCGGCCGCCGCCGCCCGCGTGGCCCGCGAGCCCACGGTGGACAGGTCGATGGCGATCTTCACCACACGGCCGTCCTTGATGCCGCCGTCGCCCACCATGACCTCGGTGAACACCGCAGGGCTGGGCAGGCTGGTGAAAACCACGGGCGCGGTGTTGCAGACATCGAGCGTGCTGGCCGCCACACGGGCGCCAGCCTCGCGCATGGCCTCGCAGGCCTGGGGGCTGCGGTCATAGACGATCACCTCGTGACCCTTGTCGATGAGATGCCTGGCCATGGGATTGCCCATGACACCCACCCCGACAAATCCGATGACTCTGGCTTGTGACATGTTGCGTTTCCCTGGTTTCAGATGCCCATGTCCTTGAAGACCTGGCGCGCGATCTTGAAGGAGCCCAGACCTGCCGGCATCCCGCAGTACACGGACACCTGCAACAGGCACTCGCGGATCTCGTCCTTGGTCACCCCGTTGTTGATCGCGCCGCGGATGTGCACGGCCAGCTCATCGGGCTTGTTGAGCGCGGCGATCATCCCCAGGTTGAGGATGCTGCGATCGCGCCTAGCAAGCCCGGGACGCGTCCACACGGCGCCCCAGCAGAACTCGGTCACCAATTCCTGCATGGGCATGCTGAAGTCGTCTGCCGCCTTGAGCGACGCATCGACATAGGTGTCGCCCACCACCGCGCGGCGAACCGCCAGTCCCTGCTCGAACAATTCCTTTTGCATTCCATCACTCCTTTTCTAAGAACATTTCATCGGAAGTTGCATTGGGGCAGCCGCCCGACGCACCATCGCTGCAGCGTCCTCGCTTTGATCCAGCATCCAGATGGCGTCGATGAGTGGCTGCGGGTTGACGCCACTGCCACCCCACGCACTCAATTCCACCAGCTTGCGCTCCAGGTCGGCGTCGCTCATGGGCTGGGCCACGCTGCCACGGGCATGCGGCACGTGGCGAGCGATGACGCGACCATCGTGCAGGCGCAGCTGCACATGGGCGGCCTCGACCGGCACCGCCGGGTCGTCGATGAATTCCAGAAGCAAGGCCGTTCGCAGAGCCGTCCATGCTTTCACGCTGGCATCGCTGAATTCGTCCAGGCCGGCCCGGCCTTGGGCCAGGCAGGCAACCACGGCCTGGTGTGCGCTCACCTGCGCCTCGCGCCCGGAGGCCGGGTGTGGCCGGTCGGTGCGCTGGCGCAACAGGGGATGACCCCGCAGCGTCACCTGGGCAACCTGGCCCAGGCGGATGCCCTCGCCGTGATGGAGCGCCAGGCAGGCTTCGATCACCGGGTTGAGCACAACACCGCAGGGATAAGGTTTGTACGTGTTGTGGGTCAGCTCCCAGCGCTCACCCAGCTGAACCAGCAATGCCTGCATGCGGTCGGCTCCGATCCCACTGCCCATCACCTGCAGAAATCC
>CAYNWR010000168.1:0-6345 GCA_964400915.1 uncultured Burkholderiaceae bacterium | reverse complement strand
GGGCCAGATCAGCAACGCGCTGTTCGAGGTGGGGGGTCAGTATCGACGCAGCATGTGAGCGCAAGGTTCGGCGAACCAGGCCGACGCAGAATCGGGGCTCGGCTTTTCGGCGCCACGTTTGCGTGCACACTTGGTTCTGACACGTGCTGCGACTATCATTGCCACACGAACCAAGCAGGAGAGTAGTCCGCCATGAGCAGCCCCAAGTTCCGTCTGGTGACCCGCAGCGATTTCGACGGCCTCGTGTGCGCCGTGCTTCTCAAGGAGCTCGACATGATCGACGAGATCAGCTTCGTGCACCCCAAGGACATGCAGGACGGCAAGATCGCGATCACCGGGCGCGACATCACCACCAACCTGCCCTACGTGGCCAGCGCCCATCTGGCCTTCGATCACCACGAGTCCGAGACGATCCGCAACACGGGCGAACGCAAGAACCACATCATCTCGGCCACGGCGCCATCGGCTGCACGGGTGGTCTACGAGTATTACGGCGGCAAGAAGGCCTTCCCCACGGTCTCCGAGGAGATGATGGACGCCGTGGACAAGGGCGATTCCGCCCAGTTCAGCCGCGAGGAAATCCTCGATCCCACCGGCTGGGTGCTGCTGAACTATCTGATGGATTCGCGCACGGGTCTGGGTCGTTTTCGGACCTTCCGCATCAGCAACTACAACCTGATGATGATGCTCATCGACGCCTGCCGCAAACATGGCATCGACGACATCCTGCAGATGCCCGACGTGAAGGAGCGGGTGGACCTGTATTTTGAGCACGCCACGCAGGCCAAGGAGCAGATCCAGCGCTGCGCGACCGTTCACAAGAACCTGGTGGTGCTGGACCTGCGCAACGAGGACACGATCTGGGCCACCAACCGCTTCATGATCTACGCGCTGTTCCCGCAGACCAACATCTCGATCCACGTGATGTGGGGGGTGCAGAAGCAGAACACGGTGTTTGCCACCGGCAAGTCCATCCTGGACCGCAGCAGCAAGACCAACGTGGGCGAGCTGATGCTCAAGTACGGCGGCGGTGGCCACTCGGCCGCCGGCACCTGTCAGGTGGACAACGACGACGCGCAGGCCAAGCTCAATGAACTGATCGCGGCGATCAACGCCGACGGCTAAGCGTCAGCGCCGTCCAGCCGCCGCCAGCAGTTCGGCATAGGGCACCACGCGCCCGTGCAAGGGGGCGATCCGGTCGACGGCCAGGTTCAGGCGTTCCACATTGGCGATCAGGTTGAGGTGGTTGCCGTTGGGCTGGGCCGGTGGCGCAGCACCAGGCGCAGCGGGCGTATAGGCATCGGCCTCGATGAGGATGCGCTCGGCTGGCAGGTAGACCATCAGGAAGCCTCGCGCGTGCACGCTGCCGTCGAAGGTGTGGATCTCGACCTTGCGCGTGCCATCATTGAACTCGTGTTTGGCGCCCACACCCAACAGGTGGATGTTGCGCCCCGACTTGGCGAGCGCATCCGGGCCGATCCGGTTGGGATTGGCCAGCGTGCGTTCGAACCACGGGCGCGCCGCCTCGCTGACCACCAGGGTCGCCCCCGCAGCAGCGGCCGTGCGCAATCCACCAGCATGATCAAAGTGATGGTGTGAGTTCACCACGTAGCGAACGGGCTTGTTCGAAAGGCGCTTGAGCGCATCCAGCACGGCCTGTGACCGTCCGTCGTACAACGGCGCCTCGACAAGTAGCAAGTGGTCACTCATTTCGATTGCTACGCTGTTGTGCGAGCCACCACCAATGAACCAGACGCCCGGCGCAATGGCCTCGGCCACGGCGTTCTCCTTGAATGCCTGCACCACAGCCGGTGCTTCGGGCACACCAGGCCCATTGATCTCGACCTTGGTGACTGCCAGATCGAGCACCGGCCAGCCACCCTGCTCCTGGCGGATGCGCGCCGGAAAGCGAACGCCGTTGCCCTGGTCGCGGTAGTCCGAATACCAGGTGACCGTGATCAGATCACCCATCACGGGGTGCGCCTGTACGGATTCGACCCGCACCACCTCGCCCGCGGTGTTGAACCAGGCCTTGGCGGTGAAGCATCCGGGTTCGCTGAACACCACGTGCGCGCGCTCGCCCTCGCCTTGCACGGTCGCACCGCGGCGCTGGGCAGCCTTGATCACCCCATGGGGGCTGGTCCACAGATCGGTGCGACGCGCGTGATACGCCAGGGGCGACGCTTGCGGCGCGGGCCCCACCATGTTCCAGGCGAAGTTGCCATTCAGGAGACCGGTGGCGCGCTGCTCTCCCGAACCCATCAAGGGAACGGCGCCGCCCCCATTGGGCTCGGCGCGGCTGCGTGCCCAGGTTTCGCGCATCGCGTCCTGGCTGTAGTCCAACAGGCGCTCGAAACTCGGGTAGTTGAGCTTGGGCCAGGGCAGTCCCGCCTCATAGGCCTGCCCAAACGTGGCGCCCGTGCCGGCGGCCTCGAAGCGCAAGGTCTTCACCTGGCTGGCGCCAATGGCACCGTCGGCCCGCCGCAGCATCACCAGCGCGTCTTGCGCAAAAGCAGTTGGCACCCCCAAGAACAAGAAAACAATAGCAAACTGTTTAAGCAGCACGCTCGCTACGGGCCAAAAATCATCAAAAGACTGCTTCAGCAGCCGGGTCAGGCGGGTCTTCATGGGTGTCTCCTGGGCATCAAGGCCGTCGTTGGCATTTTGCTACGCTGGACCGCCAGACTTGGATGCACAACGAGGGGATTCGTTCATGGACACACACAAACTGTTTTCGCTGGAAGGCCGCGTGGCCTTGGTCACCGGTGGGTCACGCGGCATCGGCCGCATGATCGCCGAAGGGTTTCTGGCGCAGGGCGCCAAGGTCTACATCAGCGCCCGCAAGGCGGCCGCCTGCGAAGCGACGGCCCGTGAACTGTCGGCCATGGGCCCCTGTGTGGCCTTGCCCTTCGATGTCTCGGGTGCTGCCGGCGCGCGGGCACTGGCGGCCGCCCTGGCCGAGCGCGAAACGACGCTGGACATCCTGGTCAACAACGCCGGCGCGGCCTGGGCCGAACCGATCGACGAATTTTCCGAGGCAGGCTGGGACAAGGTGGTGGACCTGAACCTCAAGACACCGTTCTTCCTCACCCAGGCGCTGCTGCCTCAGTTGCGCGCCGCCGCCCGCGCGGGCGGTGGTGGCCGGCCGGCCAAGGTCATACACATCGCCTCGATCGATGGCATCTCGGTCAACCCGCTGGAGACCTATTCGTACGCGGCCAGCAAGTCCGGCCTGATCCACCTGACCAAGCGCATGGCGCTGCGCCTGGCACAGGACAACATCGTGGTGAGCGCCATCGCGCCTGGCGCGTTTGCCAGCGACATGAACCGCGCCGCGCGTGACCACGGCGACGAAATCGCCCGCCGGATACCGGCTGGACGCATCGGGACGCCCGAGGACCTGGCGGCGGCGGCGATCTACCTCGCCAGCCGGGCGGGCGACTACGTGCTGGGCGAAACCCTGGTGGTCGATGGGGGTGTCACCCACGCACGGGGTTGATCCGCCCTTGACGCCGCCACGAATTTGTTACATCCCGATGGACAACCGATGACCCCGGCGGCGCGTTGACGGTAGGAAGCCGTGCGTGTGCCGGCTGTTTCATGAGGGGCTGGTCATGGGTATGGCAGTCGTTGCGCGGTGGTGCTGCACCAGAGACCTGGGCCTGGTTCTGGCGCGGTGGTTCGGGGCATTGGCCATCACCCTCGGTGCCGCGCCGGCGATCGCGCAAGCGCAACCGGAGGCCGCAGATGCGCCCGCCCGAGTGCCCTACCTGATCCACCTGGACGGCTTGGCCAGCGTGGCCGAGCCGCGTTCGCCTGGCTTGTGGCAAGGCGTCGAACTGGGCCGCCCGCTGCGCGCTGGCGAGCGTTTCTGGCTGTCCACGGCCGCCCGCGCCGAGTTCAGCCTGGGGCCATCATCGTCGATGCGCCTGTTGGGCGAAGCCCGCGTGGATCTGACACGCCTGGACAGCCGCACCTTGCAGCTCGCGCTCACCGATGGCCGCGTGATCGTGCGGGTGCGCAACCTCTGGCGAGGCGAGCGCGTCGAAATCGACATGCCCAACTTTGCCGTGGTGGTGGAGCAGTCGGGCGACTACCGCTTCGAGGTGGACGCCGCGCGATCGGTCTCGCGTGTGGCCATCGCGCAGGGCGCTGTCACCTTGTGGGGCGAAGGTGGCGAACGCGCCGAGATCGCTGCGGGGCAGCAGTTTGCCGGGACTGGCCGGCGCCTCACACCCGTCAGTGGTCAGGACGTGGCGCGCGGCGACGCGTTGGACCGCTACGCCCATGAGCGCGACCAGGCACTGATCGCAGCCACGCGCGGCTATTCGCCGATCGACCATGGCAACGTGAGCTCGTCCGTCCCGCCGCCGGCCCCCCTCGTCGCGCCCCCCGTCCTGTTGCCCCCTCCAGTGGTCTATGGCGCCGCTGCGCCCGTGCTGACGCCCCCTGCCCCCGTGGTGCTGGTGCCGCCCCTGTGGCCGGCTGGCCCTCCGGTGGTGCATGTGCAC
Source organism: uncultured Burkholderiaceae bacterium (assembly GCA_964400915.1). Classification (GTDB taxonomy): domain Bacteria; phylum Pseudomonadota; class Gammaproteobacteria; order Burkholderiales; family Burkholderiaceae_C; genus CAYNWR01. The sequence goes on along the minus strand of CAYNWR010000168.1, from coordinate 1,834 downwards.
CCGCGGCCCATCATCGTGGCGCCGCCGTCGCATCACCACCCTCCGCCCCATGCCGGTTGGCGCCCCCCGCCCCCGCACCCAGGGACCTGGCCGCCGGCGCCGCACCACGGCACCCCGGGACATGGGCCTGGGTGGCCGCGCGATCCGGCGCCGCCCGGCTTTGGCCACAACCAGCCTCGCCCGCCGGCGCCGCAGGTGCCGCAGCCGATTCCTGGCAACGCATCCCCCGTCCCGGGCATTGCACCGGCACCACAACCCTTTCGGCAGATGCGTCCCGGTGGGCCTGGTGGCGAAGTGGGCCGGCCTTTTTCGCATCGGCACGGACATCCGGGCACGCAGCGCCCCTGGGACCTGCGCAGCTGAGCTTGCGCGGGCGCGCGTGCGCCTATTCGAACGTCACCGTCAGGGAATCCATTCCGGGCAGGGCCCCCTCAAATCGTGCGCGCCAGCGTTGCCCGGCCTTGACGGGCCAGGCGTCCGTCCAGGTTCCCGTGGTCACCACGTCCCCCGCTTGCAGGTCGGGCGCGCCCGGGCAGGCGCGCAGTTCGCGCAAGAAGTGAAGCAAGGCATGCAGCGGCGAATCGAGCACGTTGGCGCCCACACCGCTGTCAACTTCGCGGTCGTCGCACATCAGGTGCACGCGGGCGCTCGCCAGACGGGTCGCCAGCGCCGCAGCGCCGGGCCGCTCCGCATCGTCCAGGAGCACCGGCGGACCGACGAGCAGCCGCGCGTGAAGGCCCCCGTCGGCCACCGTTTCGGCGGCATGGAACTGCCAATTGAGGCAATGTGACTGCACCACCTCGAATCCCGGCGCAACCCAGGCGATGGATGCGGCCAATTGATCCAGCGACGCATTGGCTGGAGGTGCGCAGCGAAGGCCAAACACACATTCGGGTTCGATGCGCGGCTGGCAGGTGCCCATCAGGGACAACACACCCTGCCCCTTCGAATCGGCATGGGTCAGGGTGCTGTTCCAGACCGTTCCCCAGATCGGCGCAAAGACCCGGTAGCGCTCCCAGATCGTCCGGTTGGTGAAGCCGATCTTGAAACCCATCGCGCATTCGCCACGCGCCTGCCGAAGACCGCGCACGGCCTGGGCGCGCTGGTAGGCGGCGGCCACATCACCAAAATGGGGGGCAGCGTCGGGTCGGCCTGGCCAGAGCTGTGCTTGATCCAGATGGTCCAGTAGTTCTTGGGGCAGCATCAGAAACCTCGCGTGGATTGCGGTAAGGGGATCGCTGAACATTATGAAAGGGATGGTCAAGGGTAAGTCCTGATCCTTCCAGGCACCTGCAGGACAGGGCGCCCCGCGCCTTTGGGTTCAAGATGCCGGGCATCAACCTCACTGCGCGCGCCGATAAGCGCCCGCCAGCATCGACATGGACCACCTGAGCGGCCTGGACGCAAGCTTCCTGTATCTGGAGACCCCCGAGACACCGATGCACGTCGGTGGACTCAACATCCTCGAACTGCCGCCAGGCTACAGCGGGAATTTTGTCGACGACGTGCGCCGGCACATCGAAAGCCGCCTGCATCTGGCTTCGGTGTTCCAACGCAAGCTCGTCAACATGCCCTTCGACCTGGCCAACCCGGTCTGGGTGGCAGAGGACGACATCGATCTGGAATACCACATCCGCTCCACCGTGCTGCCCGCACCCGGCAACCGCAGCCAGCTCGAGCGTCTGGTGGGCCGCCTGCATTCGAGCCTGCTCGATCGCTCGCGCCCGTTGTGGGAGTTCTACGTGATCGAAGGCCTGGCCACACCCGAGGGCTCGCCGGCCGGCACGCGCCATGTGGCGTTCTATTCCAAGGTGCACCATGCGGCACTCGATGG
>CAYNWR010000167.1:0-6348 GCA_964400915.1 uncultured Burkholderiaceae bacterium | reverse complement strand
GCTGGAAGCACCATTCCAGCGGCACGTCGTGGATGGCGATGGCCGGCTTCTTGCCACCGGCTTTGGCGTCCATGGTGCTGTGGAAATGATAGGGCGCGTCCAGGTGCGTGCCGTTGTGCGTGGAAAGCTGCACGAACTCGACGGCCCAGCCTTCACCGTCGGGCAGATCGCCCTTTTGCAGACCGGGAAAGAAGGACGCGATCTGATCGGTCGTGTTTTCGTGGGTCAGGTACTGGATCTTGGGCGCGAAGGCTGGCGGATCGGACAGCACGTCGTTCTCGAGATAGATCGACAGATCGACAAATGTGCGGGGCATGGTCATCTCCTTTGGTAACGAAGCAGTCGGTGTTCGGCCCAGGCCAGCAAGGCGTTGCTGACAAATCCGATCAGGCCCAGCAGCGCGATGCCGGCGAACAGGTCGCTGGACCGAAACGCGCGTGCGGCCAGCAGGATGGCCTGGCCCAGCCCGTTTTGTGAAGCCAGCATTTCGCCCACGATCGACACGATCAGCGACACCGTGAGCGACAGGCGCGCGCCTGCCAGGATGTCGGGCATGGCGTTGGGCAGGCCCACCTTGAACAGATACGAAACGCGCCCCAGCTGCAGTGCCTGCGATACCTCGCGCAGGCAGGGGTGCACCGTGGCCAGGCCGTGCAGTGTGCCCAGCAGGACGGGCCACATGGCGCCAAAGGCCACCACGGCCAGCACCATCTGCCCCGACAGGCCAAAGATGGAGATCGCCAGGGGCATCACGGCGGATGCCGGCAGCGGGCGGATGAACTCCAGCGTGGGCGCAATCCAGGCCCTCGCCCACGCCGACAGGCCCACCAGCGCGCCCAGGGCCACGCCCAGCGCGCAGGCCAGACCCCATCCAAGCACCATGCGCCAAACGGTTGCCTGTGTGAAGGCAAGCAGCTCGCCTTGGGTGAGGCCTTGCACCAGGCTGTCCCAGGCCGCCTCGGGCGTGGGCATGAACACCTTGCTCACCCATTGCCCGTGGCTGGCCAGCCACCACAGACCGATGATGGACAACAGCACCAGCAGGGATTCGACCAGGCGCTGTGCGTGCGCTTGGGGTGTGAGGGCGTCGCGCATCAAGGCGCCACCTCGCCCATCTGCCTTGCCACACGCGCCTGCAACCGCAGCGCCGACGCGTTGATCACAAAACCCACCACGCCGATCCAGAACAGCCAGGCCAGCATCAGCGCCGGGTCCAGGCTTTGCTGCGCCACGATCAGTGCATACCCCATGCCGTGTGGATTGGCGGCGATCTCCACCGTCACGGCCACCACCAAGGCAATCGCAACGCCCAGGCGAAACGCCACGAACAGGCGTGGCACCATGGCCGGCAACACGATCTTGACAAACCGCGCGGGCGCACCGAGCTGCAAGGCGTGGGCCACCTCGAGCAGGCGCGGCTCCACCTGACGCACCGCGGCCTGGGTGAGGATGAGGATGGGCCAGAAGGTGGCAAAGGCCACCACCGACACCTCCATGCGCAGACCGAAGCCGAACACCAGCATGGCCAAGGGCACCAGGGCCACCGACGGTATGGGGCGCAGGACCTCGATGGTCAAGAACCCCATGCTGGCCGCGCGTGTCGACAGGCCCAGCACGGTTCCCAGCCCCACCCCCAGCAGCGCACCGAGCAGCAGGCCCAAGGCGGCACTGCCCAGCGTGAAGGCCGTGGCCCCCAGCAGGTCCCCGCTTCCCAGCGCCTTCAGCAACGCCAGCGCGGCCAGAGATGGTGGCGCCAGCGCGTCGCTTCCTTGGCCCACCGTTCGCGCCCACCACTCAAGCGATCCCAGGATCAGCAGTGGAAACGCCCAGGGCCGCAGCCAGCGGGCGATTCGGGCGGTTAGCGGCGCGGCTGGCATGTCAATGACCGAGAAAACGGTACAGATCGCGTCGCAGCCGCAGGAACTCGGGGTGCTCCTTGGTGTCGAGCTGACTGCGCGGCCGGGGAATCGACACGTCGATCAGGGCGGCAAGGCTCGGCTTGTCGGGCGTGGGGCTGGTGCGCAGTGCCACCACGCGGTCGCCCAGGTAGATGGCCTCCTCCAGGTCGTGGGTGACGAACAGCACCGTCAGGCCCTGCTGGTGCACCAGGCGCGCCACTTCATCCTGCAGGCTTTCGCGGGTCATGGCATCCAGCGCGCCAAAGGGCTCGTCCATGAGCATCAGTGTGGGCTCCTGTGCCAGGCAGCGCGCGATCTGCACGCGCTGCTGCATGCCGCCAGACAACTGAGCGGGAAACTTGTTGGCATGCGACACGAGACCCACGGTCTGCAGCACGCGCGTGATGCGCGCGGCGTGTTCGCCAGCTGGCACGCGGGCGGCTTCGAGTGCAAGGCGCACGTTGCCTTCCACGGTGCGCCAGGGCAGCAGCGCGCGTCCGTAGTCCTGAAACACAAAGGCCGCCTCCCGCGAGGGACCGTGTACTGGCTGCCCGCCTCGGCGCACCTGCCCTGAGGAAGGCGCGACAAAACCTGCAGCCGCCCGCAGCAGCGTGGTCTTGCCGCAGCCCGACGGACCGATGATGCAGACGAACTCGCCACGTTCCACGGCCAGGCTGGTGGGCGAGAGGATCTCGCGCCCACCAAGATGGATGGACAGGTCTTGCAGTTCCAGCAACACAGAGGACATGCAGTTCAGGGTTCTGGCGGAACGGTCCGAGCCCGATCAACGGGCGATCAACGAGGCCACGTTGGGCTCGGCCTTGAGCATCTCCTGGTCCTTCATCATGCTCACCCAATAGCGCAACTGCTTGTCGGTGACCACCGGGCCGGGCGGCGAGATCTGCATCTTGGCCAGCACCGGTGGGGGCACCTTGATGTACTTGCCGATGATCTCGCGCACCTTGTCGTTGTTGGTCGGCTTGGCCATGAAGGCGGCCCCTTCTTGCAAGGCCTCGCGAAAGGCCTTGGCGGCCGCTGCGTTCTTGGCCACCCAGTCGCGCCGGGCGGTGTGGATGATCGTCGGGTTGCCCTCGTCGAGGAAGGTGCCGTAGTACGAGGCCACATAGCCCACACCACTGTCGGTAATGCGGCTCATGAAGGGGTCGGCCGTCACCACCGCATCGAGCGAGCCACCACGCAGCAGATCGCCGTGCTGCGGAAAGGACGCCTCGACAAACTGCACGTCCTTGAAATTCACCTGGTTCTGGCGCAGCCAGGCGCGAAACGTGACGTGCAGAAAGGCGCCCAGGCCGGGCACCCCGATCTTCTTGCCCACGCAGTCACGCGCACTGCGGATGCCCGAGCCCGCACGCGCCACCAGGCCCAAACCGGTGGACGACTTGGTGGTCACGCCACCCCCGGCCACCACCACATGGTCCAGGCCCCCATCGACACTTTGCAGAAACACCGAAGGGGTCGGCCCGCCGATCTGCAGCGAGTCCGATTGGATGGCCGCCGGAATGGTGGAGTTCAGCGGGATGAACTTCAGTTCCACGTCCAGGTTGCGCTTCTTGAAATAGCCTTCTTCGGCGGCCACGAACACCGATGTGAAATCGGTCACGGCCGTGTAGCCAAAGACGATCTTGGTGCTTTGGGCCCAGGCAGGCAGCGACACACCGGCAGCCAGTGCCAGGGCGCTGGTGTGAAAGGCACGGCGTTGGATCATGAATTTCTCCTTCGGGGGGTTGAGGTTCGGGATGGGGTGGCCCGCGCGTGCGCCGGTGCCGTTCGCACGCGGCTGGATGCCTTGGGCTGGCGGGGCGGTGGCAGTGCGGCCTGGATGCCGCCCACGATGAAATCGATCAACAGACTGGAAGCGGCAGGGTCTGCGGCCACGGCTGCGCCAAGGGACAGGCGCTCGACACGGTTGTCGCTGATGTGGTGCACCAGCGCCCCGAGCGCAAACTGATAGACCCAGGCGGTCTGGGCGCGGCTGGCGTGGGGCAGCACGTCGCCCAGTGCATCGATGTACGCGAGGGCCAGCGGGTCGAAGGTGCCGCGCAGGATGCGGTCGGTCTCGGCGCTGTTGCGGTACAGCTCGCGTGCCACGAGCAGCGCGTAGTACTCGCCCTCGGGGCTGGCGCGCAAACGCAGCACGGGCTCCACAAAGGACTCGATGATCTGGCGCAGCGCCGCTGGATCGCCCGGACGGCGCGGCGCGGCGCGCAACCTGGCCAGGCGCTCGTCCAGTGTCGGGCGCCAGTGCTCGAAGATGGCTTCGAACAACTCGTGCTTCTGCCCGAAGTAGTAGCCCACCAGAGCCAGAGGCACACCGGCCGCATCGGCAATCTGACGGATCGAAACCGCGTGGTAGCCCTCGGACGCAAACAGGCGCTCGGCAGCCAGCAAGATGTTCTGGCGGCGGTCGGGACGCGGCAGCGTCCCTCTGGCCCGAACCGCCTTGCGGCCCATGGCATCGGTTGATTTGGCGCTGGGGATCGGCACGTGGCTGCTGCTGCGAAAGCCCTCGGGCTCGCGAAGGTCGTCGCGAGGATCAGGCTCGGAATCGTACAGATGTACAAGAAAGTGAACGACCGTACAAACCCCTAGCCCCGCTGTACGACCCATCCAGGCGCATCGACCACCCCAGACCCACCCCAACGCGCCACCATGGCAGCCCACAAACTTCACCAGCCCGCTGCCGGTTCGGTCGGTCGGCGCCTGCCCGGGCACGACAATGCAGTCACTGCCTCGCGCCATCACCCACAAAAACGCCACCATGGATCACGCCAACGAAGGACCTCCCACCCTGGAGATCGATGCCAGCACAGCGATCGCCACCCTGCGTCTGCGCCGGCCCTCGCAACGCAACGCTCTCACCGATGCCGACCTGAAGGCCCTTCAGCAGCACCTGCAAGCCGTTGACCGCAATCCGGCGGTGCGCGTGCTGGTGGTGTGCGCCAGCACGGCGGGCCAGGCGCGACCGGTGTTCTGTGCGGGCTATCACTTTGCGGGTTTCGAGGACCCGGCCCACGACCCGGATCTGTTTGAGCACGTGGCCGATGCGCTCGCACAGGCGCGGCCGGTGACGATCTGTGCGTTGGGGGGCAGTGTGTATGGCGGCGCAACCGATCTGGTGCTGGCCTGCGACTTGCGCCTGGGGCTGGCGGGATGCGAGTTCCGCATGCCGGCCGGGGCGCTGGGCATTCACTACTACGCCAGCGGTGTGCGTCGTTACGTCTCGCGCCTGGGCCTGGACATCGCCAAGCAGGCCTTTCTCACGGCGCGCGCCTTGCCACTGGAGCGCCTGCACGCGCTGGGCGTGCTGGTCGATGTGCTGGCGCAGGACCGATTCGACGCGGCGCTTGAAGAACTGGCCACGCAGGTGGCGGCGCTGGCGCCCTTGGCGGTGCAGTCGCTCAAGCAATCGCTGAACGAAGTGGCCCAAGGGGTGGCGCACGACCAGCATCTGCGGGAGCGGGGAGCCCGCAGCAGGGCCAGCGCCGACTTTGCCGAGGGACGGGCCGCCATCGCCGAGCGACGGGCGCCGCGTTTTCGCGGGGCGTGAGCACGCGGGACACCTGACGGTGCTCCGGTAGAGTTCTGAATTCTCGTTACTGGAGATAACGATGTGGACTTACACCCCGCCCCTGCGCGACATGCGTTTCGTCATCGACGAGGTGCTGCGGGCGCCAGCGGCCTGGCAGCAGTGGCCCGCCTTGCGTGACATCGACAGCGACACGGCCGCCGCTGTGCTTGAGGAGGCCGGACGCTTTGCGGCTGGCGTGCTCGCGCCGATCAACGCCAGCGGTGACCTGCAAGGCTGCATCTGGCAGGACGGCGAGGTGCGCACACCCACAGGGTACCGCGAGGCCTATCGCGCCTTCGTGGACGGGGGCTGGCCCGCGCTCGAGGCCGATCCGCAGGATGGCGGGCAAGGTCTGTCGGCCGTGCTTGGCGCCGCGCTCAACGAGATGCTCGCGGCAGCCAACCACGGCTGGACGATGTACCCCGGCTTGCTGCACGGCGCCTATGAATGCCTGCGACGGCATGCCAGCGACGAGGTGCGTGCGCGGTATCTGCCCAAGCTCGCCAGCGGCGAATGGCTGGCCACGATGAATCTGACCGAGCCCCAGGCTGGCAGCGACCTGGGCCTGCTGCGCACCCGCGCCGAGCCTGGCCTGGACGGCTCGTGGCGCCTGACGGGCAGCAAGATCTTCATCTCGGGCGGCGAGCACGACCTCACCGACAACATCGTGCACCTCGTGCTGGCGCGCCTGCCCGATGCACCACCCGGCACCAAGGGCATCTCGCTCTTCGTGGCGCCCAAATTCCTGCCCGATGGCCAGCGCAACGCCATCCACTGCACGGGCATTGAGAAGAAGATGTGCCTCAAGGGCAGCGCCACCTGCGCGATGAGATTTGAAGGTGCCCAGGCCAGGCTGGTCGG
>CAYNWR010000166.1:0-6366 GCA_964400915.1 uncultured Burkholderiaceae bacterium | reverse complement strand
TCCGGCCGAGTTCCAGCAGATTGCTGCGGCCACGCGCGAGCGGCCCGACGCCGCGCAGATCCACTCCATGTTGCTGCGCTCGATGCAGCAGGCCATCTACAGCCCGCACAACTCGGGCCACTTCGGCTTGGCGTTCGAGGCCTACACCCATTTCACGAGCCCCATCCGCCGCTATCCCGACCTGCTGGTGCACCGGGTGATCAAGGCCCTGTTGGCGGGGCAGCCCTACGAGCTGCCCAAGTTGCCGGTGCCTGGCGAGGCGCATGCCAAATTGTCCCGAATCCTGGCGCGCAAGCCGGCGCGGCCGGCGTCGGCGACTGCCTTGGCGAGCAAGCAGGTTGCCAAGGCCCTGTCGCCCGAGGTCGCACAGGCCTGGCAGGCGGCTGGCCTGCATTGCAGCGCCAATGAGCGCCGGGCGGACGAGGCCAGTCGCGATGTCGAGGCGTGGCTCAAGTGCCGCTACATGAAGCAGCACCTGGGCGGCGAGTTCGACGGTGTGGTCAGTTCGGTGACAAGCTTTGGCTTGTTTGTCACGCTCGAATCCATGTTTGTCGACGGCCTGGTGCACGTCACCGAACTGGGCGGTGAGTTCTACCGCTTCGACGAACACCGGCAAGAGCTGCGCGGCGAACGCACGGGCATTCGTTATGCCATCGGAACCCGGGTGCGCGTGCAGGTCAGCCGGGTGGACCTGGACGGGCGTCGCATCGATTTCCGCCTGGTGCGTGAGGCGCGGCCGGACCTCGTCAATGGAGCGGCCAGGCCCGATGCCCCCCGACCCGCCCGTGCGCCGGGCGCACGTCCCGCCCGAAAGCGCGGTGGCGCGGGTGCCGAGCTGGGGGGGGGCGGGCGTGCAGGCAAGGCGGCCAAACCTGTGGCAAGCCGCAAGGCGGCGGGCAAGGTGGCAAGCCGCAAATCCGGCAAGCCGGCGCGCAAATCCGGTCGCTGACGACATGTCCGATTTGTTTGACAATCGCCGGCTTTGATACCAGCCCCCACGGGCAATCATGAGGAGAGTTTTTCGATGACACAGAATCAACAACGCGTGGCGATCATCACGGGCGCGGGCTCGGGCGTTGGCCGCGCGGCCACGCTGGCCCTGCTTGGCGCCGGCTATTGCGTGGTCTTGGCCGGACGCCGCGCGGACGCGCTGGAATCCGTTGTGGCCGAGTCCGGTGCCGGGGCACGTGCAATGGCTGTGCCCACCGATGTGGCCAATCCCGCGTCGGTCGAAGCCTTGTTTGCCAAAGCCGTGGCGACCTGGGGGCGCGTGGACGTGCTGTTCAACAACGCGGGTGTCAATGCGCCAGGTGTCTCTCTGGAAGACCTGAGCTTTGAACAGTGGAAGAACGTGGTGGACATCAACCTCACCGGCATGTTCCTGTGCACGCAACAGGCCTTTCGGGTGATGAAGGTCCAGAACCCCCGGGGGGGTCGCATCATCAACAACGGGTCGATCTCGGCGCACGCGCCGCGGCCGGGGTCGGTGGCGTACACCTCGACCAAACATGGCGTCACGGGGCTGACCAAGACCGCTGCGCTGGATGGCCGCAAGTACGACATCGCCGTCGGCCAGATCGACAGCGGCACTGCAGCCACCGAACTGGCCGCCCGCATGGTCAAAGGTGTGCCTCAGGCCAACGGCGAGATCGCCGTCGAGCCGCTGATGGACGTCAACATCGTGGGCCAGTCGGTTCTGTACATGTCGAATTTGCCTTTGTCGGCCAATGTGCTGTTCCACACCGTCATGGCCACCAAGATGCCTTTCGTCGGGCGCGGTTGATCAACCCGGCGCAAGCGCCCGGGCCAGACGGCCTGCAGTCAAGGCGCCGTGGCGCGTGTCATCCCAGGCGTCGGCGATGGCTCCGTGCTCGTAGACACCTCGGCAGGCCGCATCAAACGCCGCCAGCCCAGCGGCCAGATGGGCACCGATCAGGCCTGCCAGCACATCCCCCGTGCCGGCGCTGGCCAGTCGGGCATTGCCGGTCGGGTTGATCGTGATCGTTCGGCCTTCGGCGGCTGGCGCGGCGATCACCGTTCCGGAGCCCTTGAGCACGACGGTGCAGGCCAACAGATCTGCGAGCCTTTGCGCCACCGCCAGGCGGTCGGCCTGCACATCCTGCACCGGGCAGCCCAGCAGGCGGGCGGCCTCCAGGGGGTGGGGTGTGAGCACCCAACGTTGTGGATACGCCATCGATCGATCCAACAGGGCGGCTCGCAGATCGGCACGGGACGCTACTGAATTAATAGCGTCCGCATCAAGCACGCCGCTCGCAAAGCGCGAAAAAACATCCAAAATCACATCAGAGACGGCGCTGGAGCCTCCGCAGCCGCACACGGCGACCGCGTCGTGCACGTAGGTGTCGGACGCGGGATCGGTGAAGCGGCGGACCATGAGTTCGCTCATGGCCGTTTCTGGTGCGCCCTGGCCGGCGAGCAGGTGAACAAACACCCGCCCCGCGCCGCCGTGCAAGGCAGCAGAGCCAGCCAGCCAGGCGGCACCGGTCATGCCTGCGGCACCCCCCACCACCCACACGTTGCCAAAACTGCCCTTGTGCGACGCGTGCAACCTGGGGCGGGCCCCGGGGCGGGGCCCCAGGCATGCCGTGGGTGGCTGAGCGGCAACCCAGGTGCCGGCTTCCAGGTCATCAACCCAGACATCGCCACACAGGTCACGCCCGTGTGCCGTGAACAGGCCCGGCTTGGCCGTGAGAAAGCTCAAGGTGCTTTGCGCCTGCACCGCAAGCGTCAATGGGCCGGCGGCCTGTCCCGTGTCGGCGTTCAGGCCCGACGGGACGTCCAGGGCAAGTACATGGGCACCAGCGAGTCCCGACAAGCGATTCATCTGCTCGATGGCGGCGGCCATTTCGCCGGTCGGTGGCCGGCCGATGCCGATGCCGAGCAATGCATCGATCACCAGATCGCAGCGCTGCGGGAGCGAACTGCCGAACACGACGCCGGCGTCGCGAGCCCGCTGCAGCGCGTGTTGTGCATCCACGGGCATTTGGTGACCAGCGGGGTGACCATGCAGGGTCACGATGGGCTGCATGCCCCAAAGTCGCAGGAGCCGCGCCGCCACCAGACCATCGCCGCCGTTGTTGCCAGGTCCACAAGCCACCCAGATGGCGCGCGCGTGGGGCGCCAGCGCCAGCGCCAGGTGCGCCGCTGCCGTGCCGGCGCGCTCCATCAGTGTGCCGGCCGCAAACGCAGCCAGCGCCTGTGTCTCGATCCTGCGCGTCGCCGCGACGCCGTGAAGTGCTTGGCCGGGAATAACGCGATGCATGGCGGTGTCGGATGGGGTGCGACCGCCGGCCGAGCAGGTGCTAGGCGTAGCGGCGCTGCAGATCGTAATCCGAGGCGTCGATGGGGAGATCGTTGCGCCCCGCGATGGCCGAGGCGAGCGTGCGCGCGCTGCCACATGCCAGGGCCCATCCGCTGGAGCCGTGGCCCAGGTTGAGCCAAAGGCCCGCCACCCCGGAGGCGCCGATGAGGGGAGGCCCGTCGGGCAACATGGGCCGCGCGCCTTTCCAGACCTGCACGCCCTGGTCCAGGCGCGCGCAGCCGGGGTACCAGTCGTTCAGCACCTTGTAGAGCGTGGCCAGCGCGCGCGGATGCAGGGCGTCAGCGCGTCCGCCGATTTCGGCACTCCCCGCAACCCGGATGCGTTGTCCAATGCGCGAAATGGCGACCTTGTACCGTTCGTCCATCACGCCGCTGGCGGGTGCGCGCAAGGGATCCCGGATCGAAGCCGTCACTGAATAGCCATACACCGGAATCAGGGGGATGCGCACGCCCAGAGGGGCCAGCAGACCCACGCTGTCTGCTCCTGCACAAACCACAACCGCGTCGTGTGGGGTTTCCACGCCGGCCACCATCAGGCGCGCCGGTGTGGACTGCGGCCCCAGCGCCACAGCGTTTCCGAAGACAAATCGCGCACCGCAACGTTCCGCCTCACGTTTGAGGGACAACGCGAAGTGACGACAATTGCCAACTTCGTCATCCGGCAGGTGGATGGCGCCCGCCAAGGGCTGCCCACTGTCCAGCGCCGGATCGATGCGCCGCGCCGCGTCTGCATCCAGCCATTCATGACGCACACCCGCTTCGCTCAGCAACGCAAGCCCCGGTTGCGCCAGTCGACGTTCGTTCTCGCCGCGCAGCAGCACCAGGTAGCCGGGCGCACGCTCGTATTCGATGCCCAGCTGCTTGGCGATTTCGTGAAGCCTCGCGCGGCTGAAGAACGCCAGGCGCTGGGACCGCCCGCGGTTGATTTTGTAGGCCTCGGGATTGCAGGCTCCGTACCAGATTGACATCCAGGCCAACTCGCGCAGGCCAAAGGGCATGCGGACGCGGATCGCGGCATGCCGGCCCAGCATGCCTTTGAAAACCTTGGCGATCATGCCGGGCGCCGCCCAGGGCGTGACATACCCGGGCGCAACGACCCCGGCATTGGCAAAGCTGGTCTCTTCGGCAGCGGCGCTGCGGCGCTCATAGACCGTGACTTCGTGCCCGTCTGTCGCCAGCTCAAAGGCCGTGCAGACGCCCACGATGCCTGCCCCCACCACGGCGATCTTCATGCGGCTCGAACCTGCAAGACCGAGCACCGCGCACCGCGCGGTCCACAACAACCGGGGCTCATGCGGCGAGGGCGCTTTCGATGGTCAAGGCGGCGCCAAGCAGACGGTCGTCCCGGTGCGCACCTGCCCAGAGCATCAGGCCCACAGGCGCATCGCCCGTCAACTGACAGGGCATCGACAGCGCGCACCCATCAAGCATGTTCACCACACTGGTGTTTCGCAGCAGCAGGCCGTTGACACGAAAAAACTCGGCATCGCGCTCGGCGCCCGGCGCCACCTGCGAGACGGACGGCGCCACCATGGGAACGGTGGGGCTCAACACGGCGTCATATCCGTCGATCAAGGCCCGCACCCGGGCGATCCAGGCGGCGCGCTCGCGGTGCAGGTCCAGGTATTCGTAAGCCTTCATGGCCGCACCCCGTGCGATGCGTTGGGACACGCGTGGGTCGTACTGGTCCGCCCGCGTCTCGAGCAGGTGCCGGTGCCACGCAAAGCTTTCCGCAGCCGTGAAGCCTCCGGTGGCCTGCAATTGGGACAGTTCGGCCAGCAGGGGTGCAGGAACGTCGACCACGGTGGCCCCCGCCATTGACAGGCGTTCGACGCTGCGCTCGAATGCCTGCGCAACCGCGGGTTCGATGGCATCGCACATGACATCGCGCACCACCGCCAGTCGAAGTGCCGAGACGGGTTTGACGCTGCGCGCCACCTGGCGATCTGCAAGGATCTCGTGGACCAGGATGGCGTCACGCACCGACCGCGTCATGGCACACACGGTGTCCAGCGTTGTCGAAAGCGGCAATGCGCCCGCCAACGGCACCAGGCTCTGGGTGCTCTTGAACCCGACGATCCCGCACAAGGCTGCCGGGATGCGGATGGAACCGCCGGTGTCCGATCCCAGGCCCACCCAGGCCGCCCCGGCGGCGACCGAAACGGCTGCACCCGAGGAGGACCCGCCTGGGATGTGCGGCCGATCCTTGAAGGCAGGATTGGCAGGTGTGCCGAAATGGGGGTTGATGCCCACGCCGGAGAACGCGAACTCCACCATGTTGGTGCGGCCGACCAGCGTCGCGCCGGCAGCACGCAGGCGAGCCACGGCCGGCGCATCCGCCGCCGCTGGTGGCTGGTCACCGAGCACCACCGATCCGGCCGCGGTGACTTCACCGGCAACATCGAACAGATCCTTGATCGACACCGCCAGGCCGGCCAGCGGTGTCGACGCCAGGCCTGGGCGTTCAAGGGCTTGCAGACAGGCGCCGACATCAAGGCTTCGATAGGCGTGCGCGCAGGCTGCCGATTGCGCGGCTTGCAGGCTGCGTTCCAGTTCGGCGCGAGCCGTGGTGCGCCCGGTGCGGATGTGCTCGATGGTGGCGACCAGATCGGGCGGGCTGGGGGGAGCGCTCATGTTAGAATCCAAAAGTTTTTCCAAGCGCAAACCCAGTTGGGGCATTCGCGCCGGTGCAATTCGTTTGTGCTGTGCAAGGTGTGCCGATCAATGGGCGTGCAACGGAATAACCGGTCGCAAGACCAGTCACGGTCCGGCTTCACCAAGGTGTCTTCGCTTCCTCTGCCCTTGGGCGCTCTGGCGTTCAAGGTGCATGTCTCGAAGATCTGCGAGCCGGATTCTAGTCACAACCTTCGGAGTATCCACATGTCCGTCACCATGCGTCAAATGCTGGAAGCCGGTGTCCATTTTGGCCACCAAACCCGCTTCTGGAATCCCAAGATGGCCCAATACCTGTTTGGCCATCGCAACAAGATCCACATCATCAACCTCGAGAAGTCGCTGCCCTTG
>CAYNWR010000165.1:0-6396 GCA_964400915.1 uncultured Burkholderiaceae bacterium | reverse complement strand
GCGCCCATCATGATCGCGGCCGAGAAGGCGGGGGTGACGCCGCGCCAGTTTGTCGACGACATCGCCGCCGGCCGCTCCGAATACCTCAATGGCTTTCACATCCATTTCGACAACTGGAGCCACACCGACAGCGAAGAGAACCACGCCTTGTGCCGTGACATCTTTCTGCGCCTGGACGAGGTCGGTCTGATCGGTCGGCGACCGGTGGAACAGTTCTTCGACCCCGAGAAGAACATGTTCCTGCCCGACCGCTTCATCAAGGGCGAATGCCCCAAGTGCGGCGCCAAGGACCAATACGGCGACAACTGCGAGGTGTGTGGCGCGGTGTACGCGCCCACCGAACTGAAGAACCCCTATTCCGCCGTGAGCGGCGCCACACCGGTGCTCAAGACCAGCGAGCACCTGTTCTTCAACCTCTCCGATCCGCGCTGCGTGGCCTACCTGCAGGAATGGACCCAGGACGGCAAGCTGCAACCCGAGGTCGCCAACAAGGTCAAGGAATGGTTCAGCGTGCGCAGCAACCCCGACGGCAGCACCTCCGAGGGCCTGGCCGACTGGGACATCAGCCGCGATGCCCCCTACTTCGGCATCGAGGTGCCGGGCACGGCGGTGGACGGCAAACCACCCAAGTACTTCTACGTGTGGTTCGACGCCCCCATCGGCTATCTGGCCTCACTCAAGAACCTGCTCACCCGGCGCGGCGAGGACTTTGACGCCTACATCGCGCGGCCGTCGCCGGTGGAGCAGATCCACTTCATCGGCAAGGACATCGTCACCTTTCACACGCTGTTCTGGCCGGCCGTGCTGCATTTCTCGGGCCGCAAGACACCCAGCAACGTGTACGTGCACGGGCACCTGACGGTCAACGGCGAGAAGATGAGCAAGAGCCGGGGCACGGGCCTGGACCCTCTGAAGTACCTGAGCCTGGGCATGAACCCCGAGTGGCTGCGCTACTACATCGCTGCCAAGCTCTCTGGCCGCAACGAGGACATCGACTTCAACGCCGACGATTTCCTGGCGCGCGTGAACGCCGACCTGATTGGCAAGTACGTGAACATTGCGAGTCGGGCGGCGGGGTTCCTGAGCAAGCGATTTGACGGCCAGCTCACGCACCGGCGCGGGCCTGGTGGCGCGGCGCTGATGGAGCTGCTGCAGGGCAAGTCGGACGAGATCGCCGCGCTGTACGACTCGCGTGATTTCGGCAAGGCGATTCGTGAAGTCATGTTGCTGGCCGATCGCGTGAACGAGTATGTCGATGCCCAGAAGCCCTGGGAGCTGGCCAGGGACCCAGCGAACAACCAGGCACTGCACGAGGTCTGTTCACTGCTGGTCAACGCGTTTGTGGTTCTAAGCCGCTACCTCGCACCGGTGCTGCCCAAGCTAACGCAGGCCGTGGCGGCATTCGCCAACACGCCGCTGGACCATTGGAACGAACACCTCAACGTGGCATCCATTCGGCCCTACCAACACCTCATGCAACGCGTCGATCCCAAGCAGCTCGCAGCGCTGTTTGCCGGGGATTCAGATTCAAATCAGACCGTAGCGAGCGCCCCGCCTGCACAGGTTGCTACAAAAAGTGAGCCGTCGAGCAAGACACCCGGTGCCACACCTGACCAGCCCGGCGGCGAGGCCCTGGCACCGGCCATCACCATCGACGATTTTGCGAAGGTCGACCTGCGCATCGTGCGGATCGTCAACTGCGAGGCGGTGGAAGGCAGCACCAAGCTGCTGCGCCTGACGCTGGATGCGGGTGAGCTGGACGAGCAAGGTCGGCCGCGCCTGCGCAATGTGTTTTCGGGGATCGCCAGTGCCTACCGGCCCGAGCAGCTCGTGGGCAAGCTCACGGTGCTGGTGGCCAACCTGGCGCCACGCAAGATGAAATTCGGCGTCAGCGAGGGCATGGTGCTGGCAGCCAGCCACGCCGACGAAAAGGCGGTGCCCGGCATCTTTGTGCTGGAGCCCGGTCCGGGAGCGCAGCCGGGGATGCGGGTGCGGTAGCGAACACGGTCCGGCTGGCGACGCGCTCAGCCCATGCGTTGCGGCGGAAAACGCGCAGCGCCGGCCTCGAGCGGAAGCCTCAGTGCATTGGTCAGGTAGCTCACCGTGCGGTAGAAACCCGCGAGCATGAGCAATTCGATGATGGCTTCGTCGCTGTGATGCGCTTTCATGTCGTTCCACAGGCGGTCATCGACGTCGCAGTCGCGATGCAAGGCATCGCACCACCGGATCAGAAGCGCCTCGGCGCCATCCCAGCAGGCATCGTCGGCGCTCCCCTGGACAAAAGCCCGAATCTGATCGTCCGTGAAGCCGACATGCCTTGCAAACGCGCTCACGTGCACACCCCACTCGTATTCGGACCGGCACAAGGCTGTGGTGCGGTGAATCACGATTTCCCGCTGGCGCAGAGTCAGGTGTCCGCGGTCCAGAAGCGAGCCGGCAAAGAACTTGCCGAACAGGCGCGGATCGCGCGCCAGGATGGTGAACAGGCTCAAGGGTGGGCGGCCTCTCATCACCTGGACCAGTTGTTCGCCGATGCCCGGCGCGAAGGGTTCGGTTGCGGGGGATATCCGTGCCGTCATCGATGGCGCTCCATGGGGGTCTTGCTGCTGCGTGAGCCTACCCAGTTTGCTGTATAAAGTAAAGCATTTCGATGGAAAAGATCCCCAAAATCGGCAGTCCCGTCCGCGGCTCGCGGTCCGGCCGCCCCATCATGGTGGCCCTGGATCTGCTCGGTCGCCGCACGACGCTGCGCTTGATGTGGGAACTGCGCGCTCAAGCGCTCACCTTCCGCGCCCTGCAGGCCGCCTGCGAGACCAACACACGCCTGTTGAACACGCGCCTGGCCGAACTCAAGGCGGCCGGCTTGGTGGAACACAGCACCGGCGGCTACCGATTGACCGAACACGGCCGGCGCCTGGTCGTGGCGCTGGAGCCGCTCTCGCAATGGGCAATCGATTGGGCGAAGGGCAATCCCCAGGCCCTCCCGCCGGACGACGCCAACGCCTGAACATCGACATCGTTCGAACACCGTGTGTTGAGCTCGCGCGGTGGGTGGCCCCAAAGGCTGCGCGTTATCCTTCAGCCATGAAACGCCGCACCTTGCTTTTGGGCGCGTGGTCCAGTGCCTTGATTCGGCCCGCGTCGGCCCGGACGTCGCGCGAGTGGCCACAGGGCCCCATCACCTTGATCGATCCCTTTGCCGCAGGGGGCGCGACGGACTACTTCTCGCGCGTGCTCGCCGACCGTCTCAGCCCGATCCTGGGTGTACCGGTGGTCGTCGAGAACCGCGCGGGCGCCGGCGGCCTGATCGGCGCGGCGGCCGTGGCGCAGGCCAGACCCGACGGCCAGACGCTGGGGCTGGCAACGGTCAGTACCTTGTGCGCGGGGCCTGCTGTTCACCCGAGCTCGTCCACGCGCTACGACCCGCTCAAGGATTTCGCCCATGTCACCAAGCTGGTCACGCTGCCCAGCCTGCTGATTGCCAACCCGAAGCTGCCGGTTCGGCAGTTTGCGGATCTGATCGCCCTGGCCAAGTCCAAGCCGGGTGGCGTGAGCATTGGCGTGCCGGGCATCGGCTCGGCCGGCCACGTGCTCACCGAATACTTCATGAAGCTCGCCGGCATCCGCTTGCTGGTCGTGCCCTACAAGAGCGGTGCAACGATGCTCACCGACCTGATCGCCGGCCAGCTTGACCTGATCAGCAACAACATCCCCGAGCTGCTGCCGCACGTGCGCTCGGGCAGTGCGCGGGCATTGGCCGTGCGCGACACGCGGCGCTTGCCCGTGTTGCCCGACGTCCCGACCTACAAGGAGCTGGGCCTGGCCGACGTGTCCGACCCGCTGTGGTTCGGCCTGGTGGCGCCTGCGCACACGCCCAGGGCCATCGTGGATGGCGTCCGGGCGGCCACCCATCGGGCGATGGTGAGCAGCGTGTTTGTGGACAAGACCCTGGCGGTGTCAGGTTCGCTGTCGCCCACCAGCAGCGAAGAGTTCGCCGCCGACGCCGCGCGCCTGTACGAGCGCCTGCGCGAGGTGGTCCGCGCCGCGGGGATCAAAGCCGCCTGAACCCCGGCGGCGTCAGCGCATCCCTACAAGCCGCCTCCGACCCGCGCCTGGGGCCCCAAAACCTACGGTCGTACACTGGCGGTTCAGTGGCCCATCCCATTTCGTTTCGCCCGCGCCTGCTCGACACCCTGAAGGCCGGCTACCACCGTGAGCATTTCGCCAAGGATGTTGGCGCCGGCCTCACCGTGGGTGTGGTGGCCCTGCCGCTGGCCATGGCCTTTGCCATTGCGTCCGGCCTCAAGCCCGAGGCGGGTCTGTTCACCACCGTGATCGCGGGATTTCTCATCTCGGCGCTGGGCGGTGCGCGCTTGCAGATCGGCGGTCCGGCCGGTGCCTTCATCGTGATCGTCTATGGGATCGTCGAGCGCTACGGCCTGGCCAACTTGCTGATTGCAACCGCCATGTCGGGTGTCCTGCTGTTGCTGATGGGGGCCTTGAAGCTGGGCACGCTGGTGCGTTTCATCCCGGTGGCTGTGGTGATCGGGTTCACCAATGGCATCGCCGTGTTGATCGGCCTGTCGCAGCTCAAGGATTTCCTCGGGTTGTCCGTGACCAACATGCCAGCCGATTTCTTTGGGATGCTCAAGGCGATCGGATCGTCCGTGCACACCGTCAACCCCGTGGCGTTGGCACTGGCGCTGCTGTCGCTGGCCGTGCTGTTGGCCTGGCAGCTGGCGTTGCCGCGCTGGCTCAATCGCTCGCGCGCCGCGCCCCGATGGGCGCAGCGCCTGGCGCTGCTGCCTGGCTCGATCGTTGCCCTGGTGCTGGCCACTTTGGCGGTGGTGCTGCTCAACCTGCCGGTGGAGACCATCGGTTCGCGGTTTGGTGGTGTGCCTTCCACCTTGCCAAGTTTTGACGTGCCGGACCTGTCGTGGGACAGCGCCAAGCACCTGTTTGCTCCCACCGTCACCCTGGCCCTGCTCGGCGCCATCGAGTCGCTGCTGTGCGCGCGCGTGGCCGACGGCAGGATCCAGGATCGCCACGACCCGAACCAGGAACTGATGGCGCAGGGTGTGGCCAACGTGGTGACCCCCTTCTTTGGTGGCATGCCCGCCACGGGCACCATTGCCCGCACCGTCACGAACATCAAGAGCGGGGCGGTCAGTCCGGTTGCCGGCATGGTGCATGCAGGCGCGGTGCTGCTGGTGATCCTGGTGGCCGCGCCCCTGGCCTTCCACGTCCCACTGGCGGTCCTGGCGGCGATCCTGATGTATGTGGCCTGGAACATGGGCGAATGGCGCGAATTCGCCAACCTGCGGCACTTTCGCCTGCCCTATCGGGTCACCCTGCTGGCCGTGTTCTTTCTCACGGTGGTGTTCGATCTCACGGTGGCCGTCGAGGTGGGCCTGATCGCGGCCTGCCTGACCTTCATCTACCGGGTCTCCAACCTCACGCGCCGCGAACCAGCCCCGCTGGCGAGCTTTCCCGAGTTGCAGGGGCGCGAGGCCGAGATCGGCGCCTGGCGCCTCTACGGCGCCCTGTTCTTCGGGGCGGTCAAGTTGGTCGAGGACATCGAGGATCGCTTGCCTTCGCGGGCTGTGGTGCTGGATCTGAAGAACCTGATCTATGTGGATTCGTCGGGGGCCGACGCGCTCACCATCCTGGCCCGCGCGTGTCAGCGCAAGGGCGTGCGCCTGATCATCACCGGGCTGGACCACCAGCCGCGCGACATCGCTCAGCGCACGGGCCTGTTTGAGCTGGTGGGCGCCGACAACCTGGCGCCGGAACTGGCCGCAGGTATCGCACGCGCGCTCGAATCGTAAAATCACCTGCACCATCCGCGCCACCATTCCGGCCACGCGTCCGGGCTTTTCACCCATGTCGTTTCTACTTTCGATCTTCCGCCGGCCCGACTACAAATCAGAGACCACCGAGTTCATCGAGGGGCTCAAGGCCAATCGACCTTCGCTTGAGGACGAGCAACGCGCAGGCCGCGCCCTGCTGTGGGACAAGGCCATCGATCACGCGGCGCAGCGCGAGCACGGCGCCGCGCGGGTTGCCCAGAAGCCCTACGTCTACCAGACGGACGTCTGAGCGGCGGCCCCGCCGTCGGCATTCCCCCATCGTTTTCGCCTGTGTCCGAAATCGCCCCCGTGCTCGCTGGTCCCATGGGCAGCCCGGCAGATGAGCCGCTGACCGACCGCGACGAAATCGGCCTGCCCCAGGCGGTCGATCAGGTGGCGCTGGCACGCCTGTACGGCGAGCCCTTGTTTGCGCTGCCCACCGACCTGTACATCCCGCCCGACGCGCTGGAGGTCTTCCTGGAAGCGTTTGAAGGGCCGCTGGACCTGCTGCTCTACCTGATCCGCAAGCAGAACTTCAACATCCTCG
>CAYNWR010000164.1:0-6397 GCA_964400915.1 uncultured Burkholderiaceae bacterium | reverse complement strand
GTGCAGGACGTGTTCCTGGGCACCGGACTGGGGCCGCGGGCCTACGCGATCATCGGCCAGGGCACCGTGGGGCGGATCATCGAATCGCGACCCGAGGAGCTGCGCCTGTTTCTTGAAGAGGCCGCCGGGGTCTCCAAGTACAAGGAACGCCGCCGCGAGACCGAACAGCGCCTGGGCGACACCCGCGAAAACCTCACCCGTGTGGAAGACATCCTGCGGGAACTCGATGGCAACCTGGTGCACCTGCAGGAGCAGGCCAAGGTGGCGCAGGTGTACAACGACCTCACGGCCCAGGCGACACTCAAGCAACGGCAGCTGTGGTGGATCCGCCGCCGCGAATGCGAAGCGGACCAGTCGCGTGCCCGCGCCGACGCTGAAAAGGCGCAGACCGAACTGGACGCCCGTGTGGCCGATCTGCGCCGCGCCGAATCCGATCTGGAGCAATTGCGCCAGGCGCACTTTGCCGCTGGTGATCAGGTCAACAAGGCGCAGGGCCTGTACTACGACGCGGGCGCCGAGGTGACGCGCCTGGAGGCCGAGATCCGCTTCGTTGTCGAAAGCCGCCAGCGGGCCCAGCAACGCCTCGCGGTGCTGGCCGATCAGGCCCGGCAATGGTCGCAGGGGCAGGCGCAGGCCGATGCCGCCTTGCTGCAGATCGGGCAGGATCGTTCCTCGCTGACCGAGCGTTTGGCGCTGGCCGAGGCCGAAGTGGCCGCGCAGCAGGCCCAATTGCCCGCCGCCGAATCGGCCTGGCGCGACGCGCAGGCGCGATCGCGTGAACAAACCACCGCCGTGGGCGAGGTGCAGCGTCAGTTGCAGGTGCTGGCCGAACAGCAGCGTGGGTTCGACGAGCGCGAGCGCGTGGCCTCGCAACGGCGCGAGCGCATGCGCACCGAGCGCACCCAACTCAACGCACCCGATGGCCAGCGCCACGACGAGGTGCGCCGCCGCAGCGCCGAAGCCCAGGAAACCGCCCAATCCCTGGATGGGCAGTTCCACGAGGCGCAGGATCAGCTTCCCGCGCTGGAGCAGGCTCGCCGCACCGCCCAGACCCTGCATGCCCAGGAGAGCCGCAAGCAGGCCGAACTGTCGGCCCGCCTGGATGCGTTGCGCGCGCTTCAGGAAAAGCTCAAGACCGACGGCAAGCTGGCGCCCTGGCTGGCCCGCAACGGCCTGGAAAGCCTGGAGGCGCTCTGGAGCCGGATCCAGGTGCAGGCCGGTTGGGAAACCGCGATCGAATCCGCCTTGCGCGAACGTCTGCGCGCCCTGCAGGTTTCGCGCCTCGAGCTGGCTGCGGGCTTTGCCGATGCCGGTGTGGCCAATGCGCCGCCCGCGCGCCTGGTGTTTTTCCAGCCCGCACCGGGCGTGAGTTCCACAGCGCAGGTCGGTGCCAACGCGCCTGCGGGTCTCTCGCCGCTGGTGGATCGGGTGCAGACGGGCGACGCCGGCCTTCGCGGCATCCTCACGGAATGGCTGGCCGGTTGCTGGAGTTCAGAAAGCCTGGCCGCTGCCTTGGCCGCCCGCGCGCAACTGACGCCGGGCCAGCAGGTGTTTCTGGCCAGCGGCCATCAGATCAGTGCCAACAGCCTGGGCTTTTATGCCGCCGATTCGGAACAGGCGGGCATGTTGGCCCGCTCGCGCGAAATCGACAACCTGGATCGCCAGTTGCGCGCGCAGGCGCTGGTGGCCGAAGAGGCGCACGCAGCGGCGCTGCGTGCCGATGCGGCCGCCACCCAGGCCAGCCAGCGCATGGCCGAGTTGCGGCGCGAGGCCGCCGCCGCGCAGTCGCGTGCGCACGAGTTGCAGATGGAGCTTCTGCGCCTGGACCAGCAAGCCGAACAGATCCGCCAGCGTTCGGAGCGGCTGGACGGCGATCTGGCTGAAATCGAAGCCCAAATGGCCGAACTGGCTGGGCGTCGCAGCGCGTCGGAGCAACAGTTTGAACAACTGGACATGCAACTGGGCGCCCAGCAGGAGCGTCAGGCGCGGCTCGAGGAGGCCGTGCATGGCGCCGAGCAGGCCTTGCAGGCCCAACGCGAAAAACTGCAATCGGCCAACCGCCAGTTGCAGGAATGGCAGTTTGATGCGCGCAGCCTGCAGGCCCGCCAATCGGAGCAGGAGCGCATGCGCGAGACCGCGCAGCGGCAACTTCAGACGGTGGTCGAGGAGCAGCAGGCCCAGGAGGCCGAGCTGGCCCGCCTGAGCGATGCCGCGGCCCAGGCGGGCCTGCAATCGGCCTTGGCCGTGCGCGTCGAGCGCGAGCAGACCCTGGCCGCACGCCGCAGCGAATACGACGATCTGACCCAGCGCCTGCGCGGCGGCGACGAGCGCCGCATGGGCCTGGAACGCGAGATCGAACCGATGCGCGCGCGCATCACGGATCTGCAACTCAAGGAGCAGGCCGCCCGTCTGGGTGTGGAGCAGTACGCGCAGCACCTGGCCGATGCCCAGGCCGACGAAGCGCAGATCGCGGCCTCCGTCGAGGCCGATGGCGTTCGACTGACCGGCTTGCAGGCCGAGATCGATCGGCTGCAACGCGAGATCACGGCCTTGGGGGCGGTCAACCTGGCGGCCCTGCAGGAGCTGGGTGCGGCCAGCGAGCGCAAGACCTTCCTGGACGCGCAATCGGCCGACCTGCGCGAGGCCATGACCACGCTGGAGGACGCGATTCGCAAGATCGACGCCGAAACCCGCGATCTGCTGGGCCAGACCTTCGCCACCGTCAACGAGCACTTCGGCAAGATGTTCCCCGTGTTGTTCGGCGGTGGCCACGCCCACCTCGAGATGACGGGCGCCGAGATCCTCGATTCGGGCGTGCAGGTGATGGCACGCCCACCCGGCAAGACCATCCAGCGCATCAATCTGATGTCCGGCGGTGAAAAGGCCCTGACCGCCATCGCCCTGGTTTTTGCGATCTTCCAGCTCAACCCAGCGCCTTTCTGTCTGCTTGACGAGGTCGACGCGCCGCTGGACGACGCCAACACCGAGCGTTATGCGAAGCTGGTCACCTCGATGAGCCAGCAGACGCAGTTCCTCTTCATCAGCCACAACAAGATCGCGATGGAGATGGCCGAGCAACTGATTGGTGTCACCATGCAGGAGCGCGGCGTATCGCGCATCGTGGCCGTCGACATGGAGACGGCCGGACAACTCAACGCCGAATCCATCTCGGGCTAAGGTCCAGGCTGAGGTCACCCGACACACCCAAGCCATGAGTGAACTGCAAGCACAACTCGCGGCGCTTGGTGCCCTTGTCATCGTGGCCATCGTGGGCTGGAATGCCTGGACGACCTGGCGCGCCAGGCCGCGGGCATCCGAGCCTGGCGCGGAGGCCGGTGCCGCCGCCGATTCGCGCCGCGACCCCGCGATGGACGGCGCCGATGCGCCGCCTCAAGGCCTGGGGGCGGGCTCCTTGTCCGACCGCCGCACGGCCCTGGACGGGCTGATCGATTCCATTGCGTCCATCGCCGTCGAGACCGAGGTCTACGGCGACGCCGCCCTGGCTGCCATGCCGGCCACCCGGCGTGTTGGCAGCAAGGCCATTGCCTTTGAAGGGCAGCGTCCGGCTCAGACCGAATGGGAGCCCGTGGTTGCCGGGGTGCGCTACCGGGCCTACCGCGTGGGGATCCAGTTGGCCAACCGCGCCGGGGCGATGAACGAGATCGAGTTCTCCGAGTTCTCGGTGAAGGCGCATGCCTTCGCAGAGGCGCTGGGTGGCCATGCCGATGTTCCGGACATGCAGGCCGAGGTGGCACGCGCGCGCGAGCTCGACGAATTTGCCAGCCAACACGATGCGCAACTGAACTTCACGATCCGCAGCCCGGCAACGGCCTGGAGCCCCGGATTTGTGCAGCAGATGGCGGCCCGTGCCGGGTTTGTGCTGGGCGCCTTGCCCGGGCGCATGGTGCTGCCGGGGCAGACACCGGCTTCGCCCGTGCTGGGCCTGGCGTTTGACACCCAGGCGGCCCTTGCCGACGACCCGGAGGCCAGCGCCTTGCGCAGTGTGCGGCTCACGCTGGATGTGCCGCAGGTCGCGCGCAGCGAACGGCCCTTTGTGCGCCTGCGCGAGAGTGTGCAGGCCCTGGCTGCGAGCATGGATGGCCGTGTCACCGACGACACCGGCCGCGAGCTCACGCGCGAGACCATGGACGCCATTGGCGCCGATCTCGAAAGCCTCTACGACCGACTCGAGGCCCGCGACCTGGCCGCCGGTTCCCCGCAGGCCCGGCGCCTGTTTGCATGAGCCTGGACCCCACAGCGGGCGCTGCGGCCCGGGCTGCCGCATTGCGCGAGGAGCTCCACCGGCATGCCCACCACTACTACGTGCTCGACGCACCCCTGGTGCCCGATGCCGAGTACGACCGGCTGTTTCGCGAATTGCAGGCGCTGGAGCAGGCGCATCCCGACCTGCGCACACGCGATTCGCCCACCCAGCGGGTGGGCGGCGCGGTGCTGGACAGCCTGCAGCCCGTGCGGCACGCCGTGCCCATGCTCAGCATCCGCACCGAGACCGATACGACCGCCCAGGGTGCGGTGGCCTTCGACACGCGCGTGCGCAACGCCCTGCGGTCGATTGACGTCGACCCGGGCGAAGCCATCGACTATGTGGCGGAACTCAAGTTCGATGGCCTGGCGATCAACCTGCGCTACGAACACGGCGTCCTGGTCTGCGCTGCCACACGCGGCGACGGCGAAGTGGGGGAGGACGTCACGGCCAATGTGCGCACCATCGGGCAGGTGCCCCTGAAGTTGCCCGACCAGGACGTGCCCGAGGTGCTCGAGGTGCGCGGCGAGATCTATATGCGTCGCGACGACTTCGAAGCCCTCAACGCCCGGCAGCGCGAAAGCGGCGACAAGACCTTCATCAACCCGCGCAACACCGCAGCGGGCGCGATCCGCCAGCTGGACACCCGCCTCGTCGCGCAACGGCCCTTGAGTTTTTTTGCGTACGCGCTGGGCGAGGTGTCGGGCGCGCGCGCACACGCCTGGATGCCCCAGCGGCAGTGGGATTTGCTGCAGGCACTCAAATTGTTGGGATTTCCGGTGTTTGCGGGCGTCAGATCTTGTCAGGGTGCTACTGATTTAATAGCGTTCTACGAATCGGTTGCCGCCCAGCGGGATGCCTTGCCGTTTGACATCGACGGGGTGGTCTACAAGGTCGACCGCTTCGACTGGCAGCAGCGCCTGGGTTTCGTGACACGCGAGCCGCGCTGGGCCGTCGCGCACAAGTACCCCGCGCAAGAGCAGATGACCCGCGTGCTGGCCATCGACGTGCAGGTGGGCCGCACCGGCAAGCTCACCCCGGTCGCCAAGCTCGAACCCGTGTTCGTGGGGGGTGTCACGGTGGCCAACGCCACCCTGCACAACGAGGACGAGGCCCGCCGCAAGGATGTGCGCGTGGGCGACACCGTGATCGTGCGCCGGGCCGGGGACGTCATTCCCGAAGTCGTCGCCGTGGTGCCGCCGCCCGACGCCGCAGCAGCGGCGGCGCGCGGACCGGTGTTCACCATGCCGCGCGCCTGTCCGGTGTGTGGCAGCGCCGTGGAGCGCGAGCCGGACGAGGCCGATTGGCGTTGCATCGGCGGCCTGGTGTGCAAGGCGCAGCGTGTCCAGGCCTTGCTGCATTTCGCGCAGCGCCGGGCGCTGGACATCGAAGGCCTGGGCGACAAGCTGGCCGAGCAGCTGGTGCAGGCCGACCTGATCCGCAGCCTGCCGGACCTGTACCGCCTGGGCCTGAACGCGCTCTTGCAACTGGACCGCATGGCCGACAAATCAGCCACCAACCTGCTGGCGTCGCTGGAGCAGTCCAAACAAACGAGCCTGCAGCGCTTTCTCTTTGGTCTGGGCATCCGCCACGTGGGCGAGGCCACCGCACGCGATCTGGCGCGCCACTTCGGCAGCCTGGACGCCATCATGGACGCAAGCCCCGAACAATTGGTGGCGGTGCGCGATGTCGGCGAGGTGGTTGCGCACAGCATCCACAGCTTCTTTGCGCAGCCGCATCAGCGCGAGGTCGTCGAGCAGTTGCGCGCCTGTGGGCTCCATTGGCCCGAGGGACCGCCGGCGCCGATCGAACAGTTGCCACTGGCAGGCAAGACCATTGTCCTGACCGGCACCCTGCCACAGCTCAGCCGCGACGAAGCCAAGGCCCTGCTCGAGGCTGCGGGCGCCAAGGTGGCCGGATCGGTCAGCAAGAAAACCCATTACCTGGTGGCGGGCAGCGACGCCGGCAGCAAGCTCGACAAGGCTCGCGAGCTGGGGATTCCCATCCTCGATGAAGCCGGCATGAAGGAGTTGATCGATGGCGGTGCGCGAGATCCTGAAGATGGGCGATCCGCGCCTGCTGCGGGTGGCGCAGCCGGTGACCGCCTTCGACACCGACGCGCTGCACCTGTTG
>CAYNWR010000163.1:0-6406 GCA_964400915.1 uncultured Burkholderiaceae bacterium | reverse complement strand
CGGCATCGCGCTGTCCGACGTTTGCGGGATGGACGCGTTCCTGCGCGACTTCGACATGTACTTCTGCAAGCTGTTCGACGGCGCGCGCCACGACAGCGGCGACCCGGTGGGCTGGGGCGAGCGCATGATCGAGCACTACCGCGCCAACCGGGTCGACCCCCACACCAAGACCTTGATCTTCAGCGACGGCCTCACGGTGCCGCGCACCATCGAGCTGTACCAGCGCTTTCGCGGCCGTTGCCAGTTGGCTTTCGGAATCGGCACCAACCTCACCAACGATCTGGGATACGAGCCCCTGCAGATCGTCATCAAGATGGTGCGCTGCAATGGCCAGCCGGTGGCCAAGCTGTCAGACACACCGGCCAAGAACATGTGTGACGACGAGAAATACCTGGCTTATTTGCGGCAGGTGTTCGACATCGCCCAGCCGGGCTGAGCGGCAGCACAGGCCCCTCTGCAAAACCCGCCCTCTTTGACCTGACCCCTTCGATCGCAAAGCCCAGCCATGATCACTGCACTTGTTGTCATCTTCGTGTTCGCCTACGCCGCGATTGCTCTGGAACATCCACTCAAGATCAACAAGTCGGCCTCGGCACTGCTGGGCGCGGGCCTGTTGTGGACGATCTACGCCATGGGCGCTGATGCCGACCACAACGTGGGTGGGCACCTGGGTGAATCGGTCATGGCGACAGCGCAGATCGTGTTCTTCCTGATGGGCGCGATGACCATCGTCGAGGTGGTCGATGCCCACCACGGGTTTGAAGTGATCACCTCGCGCATCCGCACCAAGAAGCTGTCCACGCTGATGTGGATGGTGGGCTTTGTCACCTTCTTTCTCAGTGCCGTCCTGGACAACCTCACCACCACCATCGTGATGGTGTCGCTGATGAAGAAGCTCCTGGACAAGCGCGAGGATCGCCTGTTCTTCGCGGGCATCATCGTCATTGCGGCCAATGCCGGTGGCGCCTGGACGCCCATCGGCGACGTGACGACCACCATGCTGTGGATCGGCGGGCAGATCACCACCGTCGAGATCATGAAGGGCCTGTTCATCCCCTCGATGGTCAATCTGGTGGTGCCGCTGTGCGTGACGGCCTGGGTGCTGGGCGACAAGCCCGTGGTGCCCCCGGCGCGCACGAGCGACGCCGAGGTTCGCAAGTCCACGACGGCGTTCGAGCGCAACCTGATGTTCTTTCTGGGGCTGGGCATTCTGGTGGTGGTGCCGGTGTTCAAGACCGTCACGCACCTGCCCCCTTTCATGGGCATCCTGTTCGGCCTGGGCATCCTGTGGCTGGTCGGCGACCTGGTGCACAGCCGCAAGGACGACGACGAGAAGGAGCACCTCACCCTGGCGCGCGCACTCACGCGCATCGACATGTCGTCCATCGTGTTCTTCATCGGCATCCTGCTGGCTGTCGCGGTGCTGGAGCACACGCACATCCTCTCGTCGATAGCCGCTTGGCTTGACAAGTCTGTGGGCCGCCAGGACATCATCGTGATGCTGATCGGCCTGGTGAGCGCGGTGGTGGACAACGTGCCCCTGGTGGCCGCCTCCATGGGCATGTACAACGTGCAGCAGTACCCGCCCGACAGTTTTCTATGGGAGTTTCTGGCCTATGCCGCCGGGACGGGCGGCTCGATCCTGATCATCGGCTCGGCCGCTGGCGTTGCCGCCATGGGCCTGGAGAAGATCGATTTCTTCTGGTACGTGCGCAAGATCAGCGGTTATGCGTTGATCGGCTACTTCGCCGGTGCGGCGGCCTACATCCTGCAGTACAACTTGTTCCATTGACGCCATGACCGCCCCGTCCGTTGTCCGGCCACGCGTGCTCGTTGCCCGCGCCGTTTTTCCCGAAACGCTCGAGCGCCTGGCGCCCCACTTCGAGTTGCGCACCAACCAGGACGACGAGGTCTGGAGCAAGGCCCGACTGAGCGAACAACTGCAGGGCTGCGTGGGCGCCTTCACCACAGGCAGCGAACGCATCGACGCCGACGTGCTGGCGGCCAACCCGCAGTTGCGCATCTGCGCCAACATGGCGGTGGGCTACAACAACTTCGATGTCGACGCCATGACGCGGGCCGGGGTGCAGGCCACCAACACACCCGACGTGCTCACCGAGACCACCGCCGATTTCGGCTTTGCCCTGCTGATGGCCACCGCTCGGCGCCTGACCGAGAGCGAACACTTTCTGCGCGCCGGCCGCTGGAGCAAATGGAGCCACGACTTCTTTGTGGGCACCGAGGTGCACGGCAGCACACTGGGCATCATCGGCATGGGGCGCATCGGGCAGGGCATTGCCCGGCGCGGCGCCCTGGGTTTTGGCATGCAGGTGATCTATCACAACCGCACACGCCTGGATGCTGGCACTGAGGCGGCCTGCCAGGCTCGTTATGTGTCCAAGGACGAGCTGCTGCGCTCGGCCGACCATGTGGTGCTGGTGGTGCCGTATTCGGCGGCTTCACACCACACCATTGGCGCGGCCGAATTGGCGCAGATGAAGCCCACGGCCACGCTGGTCAACATCGCGCGGGGCGGTATCGTGGACGACGCGGCCCTGGCTGTGGCCTTGCGCGAACGGCGCATCGCTGCCGCCGGCCTTGATGTGTTTGAAGGCGAGCCCAGCGTTCACCCCGATCTGTTGACCGTTCCCAACGTGGTGCTGACACCCCATATTGCCAGTGCCACGGTGAACACGCGCCAGGCCATGGCCAGGCTGGCGGCCGACAACCTCATCGCCTTTCTGACCCAGGGTCAGGCGCTGACGCCGGTCAACAAGCCATCGCAGACCAAGCCATGAAGCCCGCCTCCAAGGCTCCACGCGTGTGAGCGCCGGGCTGCCACTGTGGGCCCTGGTGGCGCTCGCCCTGCTGCTGGGCCTGGGCTTGTTGGTGGGCATCGCGGTGCTGGTGCAAGTGGGGCGCCTGCTGGCCCGCGACCGCGACGCGCAGGCGCAGCAGGCCGCACAGCAGGGCGCGCAACGCAGCGCCCTGGAGCAGATGCGTTCGGATGTGTTGCAGGCCAACGAGCGAACCGAGCGCGAGTTGCGCGCCGACATCAGCGAATCGGCGCGGGGCGCGCGCCAGGAGCTGGCGCAGAGCTTTGCGGGGTTTCAGCAGGCGCTGCTGCGGCAGGCGGGCGAGGCCACGCGCACACAAAACGCGCAGATCGATGCGTTTGCCACCCAACTGGCGCTGATGCAAAAGACCGTGAGCGACACCTTGCACCGCCAGCTCAGCGACCTGAGCGAGGCCAACGCACGGCGCCTGTCCGAGATGCGCGCCACGCTGGAGGCCCAGCTTGCCCAGCTGCAGCAGAGCAACAGCGACAAGCTGGAGCAGATGCGCGTGACCGTGGACGAAAAACTGCAGTCCACCTTGCAGGCACGACTGGGCGAATCATTCAAGCAGGTGGCCGATCGGCTCGACCAGGTGCACCGCGGCCTGGGCGAAATGCAGACCCTGGCTGGCAGCGTGGGCGATCTCAAGCACCTGCTGACCAACGTCAAGACGCGCGGCATGTTCGGCGAGGCCCAGCTGGGTGCCTTGCTGGAGCAGGTGTTTGCGCCCGAGCAGTACGCGGCGCAGATCGCCACGCGCGCGGGCAGCCGTGAGGTGGTCGACTTCGCGGTTCGCCTGCCAGGGCGCGGCGATGCGGACAGTGTGGTCTGGTTGCCCATCGACGCCAAATTTCCCAGCGAGGACTACGAACGCCTGCTGGATGCCCAGCAACGCGCCCATGCCGATGACGCCGCGCTGGCGGCGCGGGCACTGGAGCAACGCATCCGCCTCGAAGCGCGCTCGATCGCCGAAAAATACCTGGAGCCACCACAGACCACCGATTTCGCGATCCTCTTCCTGCCCAGCGAGGGCCTGTATGCCGAGGTGCTGCGGCGGCCGGGCCTGATGGAATCTCTGCAGCGCGATCACCGGGTGACGCTGGCCGGCCCCACCACCTTGCTGGCCATGCTCAATGCCTTGCAGATGGGGTTTCGCACCCTGGCGCTGGAAAAACGCGCAAGCGAGGTGTGGCAGGTGCTGGGTGCCGTCAAGAACGAGTTCGGCAAGTTTGGTGATGTGCTGGCCAAGCTGCGCACCCAGACCCAGACCGTGATGAACACGCTGGACGCGGCGCAGACGCGCAGCAACGTGATGCAGCGCCACCTGCGCCAGGTGGAAGCCTTGCCCGATGACGGGGCCGCCCGGCTGCTGGCTGGCGACGGCGCCACCGCCGAGGAACCCCCGGCACCGTGACGCCACAACTCACGCGCCTGATCGCCAGCCAGGTGTTTGTGCATGCCGCCATGGCCGGCGTGCGCATGGCGACACCCCTGCTGGCCTTGCGCCAGGGTTACGGGCCGGCGGCCGTGGGCGCCTTGCTCGCCTTGTTTGCGCTCACCCAGGTGTTCCTGTCGATTCCGGCCGGGCGCTACGCGGACCGCCATGGCCTGCATCGGCTGATGCACATCGCCATTGCCGCGGCGGTTTTTGGTGCGACGCTGGCCGCTGTGCTGCCGGTGTATGGTGCCTTGTGTGTGACGGCCCTGTGCCTGGGCGGGGCCGTGGGGGGCGTCTCCATTGCGTTGCAACGGCACGTGGGCCGCATCGCCGAAGGGGCCACCGAGCTCAAGCGCGTGTTTTCCTGGCTGTCGATCGGGCCGGCTTTCTCCAACTTCATCGGGCCGTTCTCCGCGGGTGTGGTGATCGATGCCGTGGGTGCCTGGCTGGGTGGTGAATCGGGCTATCGCGCGGCCTTCTTCATGCTGGCACTGATGCCCCTGCTCAGTTGGTGGTGCCTGCGGCCGGTGGCAGAACTGCCGCCCGTGACGCGGCCCGCAGACGCTGCGCGCCTGAGCGCCTGGGATCTGTTGCGCGACCCCATGATGCGCCGTCTGTTGCTGGTCAACTGGCTGTTGGCCTCGGCCTGGGACGTGCACACCTTTGTCGTGCCCTTGCTGGGGCACGAACGTGGCCTGCCGGCGTCGGTCATCGGAACCATCCTGGGTGCATTTGCCATGGCCGCCGTGCTGGTGCGCCTGATGCTTCCACTGGTGGCCTCGCGCGTGCGCGAATGGGCCATGATCGTGGGCGCCATGGTGGGCACCGTTGTCTTGTTCGTGATCTACCCGTTTGCGCCCGGGCCGTGGACCATGGGATTGTGCTCGGTGCTGCTGGGCTTTCACCTGGGTGTGGTGCAGCCCATGGTGATGAGCACCCTGCACCAGATCACACCCGAGCATCGGCAGGGCGAGGCGCTGGGCCTGCGCCTGGTGGCCATCAATGCGTCCAGCGTGCTGATGCCCCTGCTGTTTGGCACGGCCGGCAGCCTGGTGGGTGTCAGCGGCGTGTTCTGGGCTGTGGCGGCGATGCTGCTGGCGGGCGTGCGCGGGGCCGCCGGTCTGAAGGCGGCGGATCTGGACGCCAAGCACAATCGCAAACCAAAATAGGCCTGTAGCGAGCGACCAGTCTGGTGGTGTAGCTATATCGTCAGGAGCAACCTTGTGAACCTCACCGCAGTTTGTCCGCGCTGGGTGTGTCGACGCCAAGCGCCAGGCCATGCCGCCGCAGGTCCAGCGCCCTTGGCGCGGGCGCCCGGTTCGGGTGGGGCTTTGTCGATCCGGCGTTTCGGGGTGCGGGGCCTTGGCCTGTGGTGGGCAGCATGGCTGGGCCTGCTGGTGCCGTGGGCGTCTGCGTCGGCCACCCTGGTTCGTCTGAACACGTCGCTGGGCCCCGTGGACATTCGACTGCTGGATGCCGAGGCGCCTGCCACGGTGGCGAACTTTCTCAACTACGTGAACACGGGTGCCTACGAGGCCAATCTGATCCACCGCAACGTGCCAGGTTTTGTGGTGCAGGCGGGCGGCTATCGATGGACGGGCAGCGCTGTGAGCAGGATTGCGCAGAACCCGCCTGTGGTGAACGAGTTCAGCCCCGCGCGCTCCAACGTGTGTGGCACCGTGGCCATGGCCAAGGTGGCGGGCAACCCCAACAGCGCCACCAGCGAATGGTTTGTCAACATGGCCAACAATGCGGCCAACCTCGATGGACAGAACGGTGGCTTCACGGTGTTTGGCCGTGTGACCGCGCCCGGCATGGCGGTCATGGCGCAGATCGCAGGTTTGCCGGTGCTGGCCTGTTCAAGCCCTTTTGGCAACCTGCCGGTGTTGACGCGTCCTGCATCGTGTTCGGTGGCCAATGGCACCCATTTCGTCCTGATCCAGAACGCGCGGGTGCTGCCCGAACCGGCCACGGATGCCGATCGGGTGATGACACACCTGGAGGCGGCCTATCCGCAGTTTCTCGGCGCCGCCAGCAGCACCACGGGCGAACTGGAGGGGTACAGCTATCGCTACTACGCCACCAGCAACGCCTACCTGGCCGTCAAGGACGGTCAATTGTTCTACCTGGG
>CAYNWR010000162.1:5006-6420 GCA_964400915.1 uncultured Burkholderiaceae bacterium | reverse complement strand
ACCTGCACCTGCCGGTGCAGCACGGCAGCGATCGCATCCTGATGGCGATGAAGCGTGGCTACACGGCGCTGGAGTTCCGCAGCATCGTGCGCCGGCTGCGGGCGGTGCGGCCCCAGCTCGCGCTGGCCAGCGACTTCATCGTGGGCTTTCCGGGCGAAACCGACGCGGATTTCGCCCAACTCATGAAGCTCATCGAGGATCTGGCGTTTGACAACTCGTTCTCCTTCATCTTCAGTCCGCGCCCCGGCACACCAGCGGCCAACCTGCCCGACGACACACCCCACGCCGTCAAGCTCGAACGCCTTCAGATCCTGCAGGCGCGCATCGACGACAACATCCGCTCGTTCTCCAGGCGAATGATCGGCAGCACGCAGCGCATCCTGGTTGAAGGCGCATCCAAGCGCGATGCCAGCGAGCTCTCGGGTCGCACATCCTGCAACCGCGTGGTGAACTTCGCGGCCGCAGCCGCCACGCGCCAGCGCCTGGTGGGACAGATGATCGACGTGCACATCACGGCGGCCACCCACTACACCTTGCGCGGCGAGGTCTGCACCACCGAGTCCACCGCGATGACTTGATTTTTTATAGCTACTCATCCTTATTCGACGCTCGCTACAGCCCGATTTGATTCAAAAATGAGCAACACGACCACTTGGACGGGCTTGGGGGCGGCGCAATTGGCCAGGCAACTGGCCGACGGTGCGGTCAGTTCGCAGGAGGTCGTGGAGCAGCACATCGCCCGTGCCCAGGCGGTGCAACCGGCGCTCAAGGCCGTGACGCAGGATCAGTTCGATGCGGCAAGGGCCGCCGCGCGCGAGGCCGATGCGGCGCGCGCACGCGGCGACGCCCTCGGCCCCTTGCACGGCGTGCCCGTGACCATCAAGGAATGCCTGGACCTGGTGGGCACCGCGTCCACCTTCGGCCTGTCGTCGCGCACGGGGCATCGGGCCACGCGCGACGAGCTGCACGTGGTGCGACTGAAGGCCGCAGGCGCCATCCCGTTCGCCAAGTCCAACGTCTCTCAGTGGCTGCTGTACTACGAAGCCGACAACCCGGTGTATGGCGCGACCAACAACCCCTATTCGGCCAAGCGCACGCCCGGGGGCTCCTCGGGTGGGGAGGCGGCGTTGGTGGCGGCTGGCGCCTCGCCCCTGGGCCTGGGCTCGGACATCGGCGGCAGTGTTCGCGTGCCGGCCGCCTTCTGCGGCGTGTGCAGCCTCAAACCCACGGCTGGCCGCTGCGACGACATGGGGGAGTTCTGGGGCCCGCGGGGGCAGACCAGCATCGCGCCGCAGGTGGGGGTGATCGCACCCACGGTGGCCGATGTGGCCTTGGGCACACGCGTCATCGCGGGTGAGTTCGATCGCCAGGTGATCACCAACGTGGCGCCGCGCTGGAGCAAGGCCACACCGCC
>CAYNWR010000162.1:0-4906 GCA_964400915.1 uncultured Burkholderiaceae bacterium | reverse complement strand
TCGATCGCCAGGTGATCACCAACGTGGCGCCGCGCTGGAGCAAGGCCACACCGCCCCCGATCGGCGACCCCGACCGCGTGGGGCTGCAGGGCCTGCGTGTGGGCCTGTACGAATCCGATGCGCACTTTCCCAGCTCGCCGGCCGTGCAGCGCGCTGTCCGGGAAGCCGCCCAGCATCTGCGTGCGGCGGGCGCCACCGTGGTCCCGTGGGTGCCGCCTGCGATGAGCCAGGCGCAACGCCTGTTTGTCGGCCTGCTGGGTGCCGATTGGCTGGACATCCTCACCGAGCGAGCCGGCGGCAGCACATTCACGCCGCAGATCCGGCAACTGGCCATGCTGTCCAGACTGCCGGTGCCCGTGATGCGCTTGCTGGGCGCCTTGCTGCGCCGCTTGGGACAAACCCAGATGGCCGAAGGCCTTGCCTCGTTCGGGCCGAACACCGTGGGCCACTACTGGCGGTTGGTCGAGGCGCAACTGGAATACCAGGCTCGCGCCATGCATGCGCTCAACGATGTCGCCGGTGGACCGGTGGACGCCGTGCTGGCGCCCGTGTGCGCGGTGCCGGCCTATACCCATGGCGCCAGCGTGGAACTGCTGACGGCGGGCGCCTACGCCTCGCTGTACAACCTGCTGGGCTGGCCTGCGGGCGTGGTTCCCGTCACCCACGTGCGCGCCGACGAAGAGCGTGGCCGCGAGCCCTCGCGCGATCGCATCCTGCGCCTCGCGGCGCAGGTGGATGTGGGCAGCGCGGGCCTGCCCGTGGGGGTGCAGATCGCGGCCCGCCCCTGGCGTGAAGACATCGTTCTGGCGGTGATGACCGCCATCGAGGCCCCGACACGCGACGGCATCGTGCGCCCGTCCGTCGCGCGCGCTTCCTGACCGCACCCGGCTGCGTGCCGGCGCCATCTGGCCCGCGCCGTCCATGCACCCACCCGCGGGCGTTGGCTGGTCAGCGCGACGCCCAGCGCCACAAGCGCCGGGCCACACCAGCGGCCACACGGCGCAATTGCCGATCTGCGCGGATTGGCATGTCGGAACCCAGGCCATGGGTGTTGCCCTTGTCAGGCACGCCCATGCCCTGCGCGGCTTTCTCGGCCGGCCCGGTGGCAGACACGAACGCCGCCGCCGCG
This sequence comes from uncultured Burkholderiaceae bacterium, assembly GCA_964400915.1. GTDB lineage: Bacteria > Pseudomonadota > Gammaproteobacteria > Burkholderiales > Burkholderiaceae_C > CAYNWR01. The sequence continues at coordinate 3,777 of CAYNWR010000162.1, read as the reverse complement.
GGCACCCCATTCGGCCGCAAATCGGGATCGGGCCGCGGAGGATTCGGATCGCCAGCACCGTGGACAGCATTCAGTTCGGCCCATTCGGCCTGCGCGGCTCGCAGCAGCTCCAGGCGCGATGGCCGATCCACCGGCGGGGCGTCGGCCGCCACCAGGGCCACATGAAATTCACCCAGGGGGGTGGGCACAAAATCGAGTTCGTACAGGTTGATGTACTCCAGCGTCGCCAGGTCGTGCATCAGCAGGCGAAAGGTGCTGGGCAGGAAGCACCAGCAATGGACGTCGACATACACACCGAACTGGATGACGGCATTCATCTGCTGCGCGGCCACCGCGGCGTCGTGCACAAAACGCTGTTCGCCCGTCATCCCGGGCAGCCAGGCGATGAGCCCGCCACGCGAGGTGGCATTGAGCGTGTGTTCGGCCACCATGCCCGCCGATGGCTGGGTGGCGCGGCGAAGGTGGGCATCGATGACGGCGGCGAGCGCCGTGGGCATGCGAAAGTGATCGAAGCACACCCGCATGTCGGGCACCACGAGCGACAGCACGCCGCCCGACTTGAGCACGCTGCTGCAGTTGCGCAGGAAGCCGATCAGATCCGGGGTGTGCTCCACGACGTGCGAAGCGATGACCCAGTCGTACTGGTGGCGCCCGCCCGTGAGCTGGGCATAACTCTCGCCACGCCAGACAAAGTCCACCTCCTCAATGACGCTGGTGTCCGCGCCATGCCCCTGGTACTTGGCCACCAGGCCACGCCGATCCAGGTGGTCGATCACATGAACCCGAAATCCCGCCCGCTTGGGAGCGATGGGATTCAGGCTCGGGCCGATCTCCAGGCCCATGCCCATCGGATCGATGCGCCGCAAGGCCCGCGAGGCGCGTGTCTCACCCAGCTGCACTTGAACCGGGCGCATGGGCGGGGCGTCGCTCAAGATGGAATCAGTCGATCTTGGCGCCAGAAGCCTTGACGATCTGACCCGCCTTGTCCCAATCCGCGCGCAGCAGGCGCGCGAAATCGTCGCTGCTCATGGGTGCGGTTTCGACCCACAGGCGCGTGAAGCGCTCCTGCACCGCCGGCTCGGCCAGCACCTTCTGCATGGCGCCATTGATTCGATCCACCTCGGCACGCGGCATCCCGGCCGGGCCCAGCAGGCCGATCCAGGAATCGAAGGTGTAGCCGGGCACACCGGCTTCGATGGCGGTCGGCAGTTCGGGCAGGAAGCGCGATCGCTTCTCGCCTGTGTAGGCCAGCAGCTTGATGCGTGCATCCTGCCGGAACGGCACAACACCGATGCCCGCTGCCACCACCCCCTGCACGCGGCTGGCCAGCACTTCGTTGACCGCATCGCCCGTGGATTTCATGGGCACGTGTTGCATGTCCAGCCCCGCCTTGGCCAGAAAGAACGCCATGCCCATGTGCGTGGCACTGCCGTTGCCCGCCGAGGCGTAGTTGAAGGCGCCGGGTTTGGCCTTGATCTGGCGCACGTAGTCGGCGAGCGAGTTCGCACCGAAATCGCCCGGGCACGCCAGCACATAGCCCGACGTGCCCAGGAAAGTGACGCCCACAAATTCCTTGATCGGGTCGTAGGGCAGCTTGCCATACAGATGCCCGGCCAGGGTGTGGCTGGCTGCCGCCAGCACCAGTGTGTTGCCGTCGGGCGCTGCCTTCGCAACGGCCGCCGTACCGATGGTCCCACCCGCGCCCGGCCGGTTCTCGACCACCACGCTGGCACCCAGGGCCGCCCCCAGCTCCGCATTGAAGACACGGGCGATGGTGTCCTGCACCGCGCCGGTGCCAAAGGGCACCACGATGCGGATGGTGCGTTGCTGCGCACGGGCCAGTGTCGGCGACAGGCAGGCGGCTGCCCAGGGTGCCGCGAGGTGGGCGGAAGCGGGCAGCGCAAGGGCCTGTCTCAGGAATCGTCGTTTGCTCAGCATGAAGGTCACTCCTGTTGCAACCACCGTTCGGCCAGCCGCACGAAGTAGCTGGCGCCGATGGGGATGATCTCGTCGTTGAAGTCGAACGAGGTGTTGTGGATGATGCAAGGTCCGGGCCCGTGGTCGGGCAGGCGGTGGGCGCCATCACCATTTCCGATGAAGGCGTAACAACCGGGCTTGACCCGCAGCATGTGGGCGAAGTCCTCGGCGCCCATGACCGCGGGAAAGCGGTCGTCCACCGCCTCGGCGCCGACGACCTCGCGCATCACCTCGGCGGCAAAGGCCGCTTCGGCCGGCGTGTTGACCACCGGCGGCGAGGCGCGGCGGAAGAACACCTCGGCGCGGCACCCGTGTGCAGCAGCAATGCCGTCGGCCAGGCGCCGCAGGCCGTTTTCGATGGCGTCGGTGGCCGCCTCGGAGAAGGTACGCACCGTACCGCCCACCCAGGCTTGGTCGGGAATCACGTTGGGCGCACCCGAGCCCTGCAGTTGGGTGACGGCCAGCAAGGCACGCTCGGTGGAGCTGACCACGCGGGGAACCAGGCCTTGAAGCTGCTGAGCCAGGTCGATCACGCCGCCAACAGGGTCCAGCCCCGTGTGGGGCATCGACGCGTGGGTGCCGCGCCCGTGCAGGGTAACGCGCCAGGTGTTGCTGGAAGCCATGAGGGCGCCCGGGTTGAGCGCGAATTCACCCACGCGACCGCGCTCGCCCAGAGCAAAGTTGTGCAGGGCAAAGACCGCGTCGCAGGGGAAGCGCTCGAACAGGCCCTCCTCGATCATCTTCAAGGCCCCGGCCTTGCCCATTTCTTCGGCGGGCTGAAAGATCAGATGCACCGTGCCCGCAAAGTCACGCGTCTGCGCCAGATGCCAGGCGGCTGCCAGCAGCATGGTGGTGTGTCCATCGTGACCACAGGCGTGCATGCGGCCATCGTGGACGGAACGGTGGGCGAACTTGTTTTCTTCCTGAAGGGGCAGTGCATCGAGATCGGCGCGCAGGCCGATGGTGCGCAGACGCCGGCCCTCCGCGTCCCGCTTGCCGCGGACCACCCCCACCACCCCCGTTCCCGCTATGCCCGTGTGGGTCTCGATCCCCCAATCGCGCAGGCGCTGGGCCACCAGGCCCGAGGTGCGGTGTTCCTCAAAGCCCAGTTCGGGGTGTGCATGAATGTCGCGCCGCAGCTGCGCGAAGTTCGCTGTGTCAAGGAAGGATTCTATTATTTTCATAGCAAAAACACGAGTAACGAAGCTCGCTACAGGCCGATTTGATTCAAGAAAGACGGCTTGAGGCCTAAAAAGGCATGCGTGGCATGCCGCCCTTCATGCCACCCATGCGTTTCATGAGCTTCATGAGGCCACCACCCTTCATCTGCTTCATCATGCCCTGCATCTGTTCGAACTCCTTGAGCAGGCGGTTGACCTCCTGCACATGCACACCGGCGCCGGCCGCGATGCGGCGCTTGCGCGTGGCCTTGATGAGTTCCGGCTTGCGCCGCTCCAGCGGCGTCATGGAATGGATGATGCCCTGCTTGCGCAGGATGTCCTTCTCGGCGCGCCCCAGATCGACCTGCCCCGCCTTGGCCGCCAGTTGGGCCGGCAGCTTGTCCATGAGATTGGCCAGGCCACCCATCTGGTTCATCTGCTGGATCTGCCCCAGAAAATCGTTGAGATCGAAGCCAGCGCCACTCTTGACCTTGGCGGCCAGTTTCTGCGCGGCCTGCACGTCGACGCCTGCGGTGACCTGCTCGACCAGGGCGACGATGTCGCCCATGCCCAGGATGCGGCCGGCGTGGCGCTCGGCGTCGAAGACCTCCAGGCCGTCGATCTTCTCGCTGACCCCCGC
>CAYNWR010000161.1:0-6441 GCA_964400915.1 uncultured Burkholderiaceae bacterium | reverse complement strand
GCTACATGACGCCGTTCCTGCCCTGGCTGGGCAGCGGCGCCATCCCGCTGTTCGTCGGCACGGTGGGGCTGATCTGGCTGACCTCGCTGGCCAACTTCGGCGGGCCGAAGGTGACCGGGCAGATCGGCTCGGTGACGGTCTGGGGGGTAATCATCCCGGTCGCCGGATTGTCGCTGATCGGCTGGTTCTGGTTCGATCCCGAGATCTTCCGCCAGGCCTGGAACCCCAACGGCATCGCTACCAGCGAGGCCATCGCGCAGAGTATCCCGCTGACCCTGTGGGCCTTTCTCGGCATGGAGTCGGCGGCGCAGAACTCCGACGCGGTCGAAAACCCGCAGCGCAACGTGCCGCTGGCCTGCCTGCTCGGCACCCTGAGCGCGGCGGTGGTCTACGTGGCTTCCACCTCGGTGATCATGGGCATCGTGCCGAATGCCGAGCTGGCCAGGTCCACGGCGCCTTTTGCCTTCGTCTACGCGCAGATGTTCAACGGCTGGGTCGGTGACATCATCATGGCCCTGGCGGTGATGGCCTGGCAGATTTCTTCGTCATTGATGTAGCGATTGTTCGGGCACGCAAAATCAACCTCGAAGCCCTGGGGATAGCCGGCCTCGGCCAGCAGCTTCTTGGACGCTTCCTGATCGAAGGGGAAGCGCTGGTGCACCGCCTCGCTCCAGCCGGCCACCTGAGGCGCCACCAGGGCGCCCGTCGGCTGCGACAGCCCGCGCATGGTCACGCGGTTGAGGCTGGCGCTGTCGATGGCCTGATAAAGCGCCTTGCGCACCCGCACGTCCTTCAGGGGGTTCTTGCCTTTGACATTGGAGCCAGGAAGCTCGTCGCGGAATTGATCCATGCCCAGGAAGATGGTGCGGTTTTCAACCCCGTCGATCACCTTCAGGTTGGCGTTGTTGCGCAGGCGTCCAAGATCCTGTGGCGACGGGTCCAGCATGAAATCGACCTCGCCCGACAGCAAGGCCGCCACACGCGTGGCTTCGGACTTGATTGGTGTGTAGATGATTTCGGTGACGTTGGATTCAACCTTGCCCCAGTAGTTGGGGTTGCGCACGAGCACCAGGCGTTGGTCAGGCTGCCACTCCTTGACCATGAACATGCCGGTGCCCATGGCGTTGCGGTGGGCAAAGGTTTCGTCCTTGGTGCGTATGTCCTTGGGCTCCACCGAACGGTTCTTTTCGGCCCAGGCCTTGCTCATGATGCGAAGTTCGGTGAGCTGGTTGAGCAAGACCGGATTGGGGCCCTTCATGATGAAGTCGACGGTGCTGTCGTTCACCTTGACCACGCGATCAATGCCCTGGGCGTAGACCGCGTAGTTGGATGTCTTGGACATGGCGCGGCCGATGGAGTAGACCACGTCATCAGCCGTGAAGGGCGTGCCATCGCTGAACTTGACACCCGTGCGCAGGTTGAAGCGCACCTGGGTGGGCGTCACGTAGGTCCATGACGTGGCCAACTGCGCTTCGGGCTTGAAGGTTTGGCTGTTGTAGTACACCAGCGCGTCGTAGATGGACGCATGCACGCCATTGCCCAGCGCGTTGTTCTGAGAGTGGATGTCCAGTGTGGGAATGTCGCTGGCGCTGGTCCACTTGAAAGGCTTGGCGTGAGCACTTGCTGCCAGAACCAAGGCAGCGGCCACGAGGGTCAGACGGATCTTCATGATGAATGGGGGCCTTTGAAAAAAGGAAGCCCTGACTATGCCGCCCCTACACTCTGTCGGTCAAACGGGATTTCCCGACTTTAGGGCCTCAAGTCTAAGCGTCACCTGCTCCTAGCGGGCGCTTGTCGTTGCGCGCGGCGGTGCTCCAGCCACCGCGCCCAGGCGCAAAGGCCCGTACCAGGCACGGGCCTGGCTGCTGGTGTTGTCCGCGTCGCTCATCACCGCGATGCCAATCAGGGCGCCGGGAGGCTCACCAAAGGCGCGCACGTAGTCGGCGCGCACATCGCGTTCGTAGTCCAACCATGTGCTCAGGCCCTTGCTGCCGCTTTCCACCACCAGGGTTCGAATCCTCGATGTCCTTGGGTTGATCACCACCGTACCTGCGGGCCGCTTGGGGCACCAGCTGTACATCAGCGTCGCGTAGGGCAGAGGCTCGCCGGACAAGGTCCGGGACAGTTCGGACAACATCGCGTCGCGCGCCGAAAACTTGGACGTATCGCCGTCAAAAGCCAGCACGATCCTGACCGGTGCATCATCAAAATCGCGAGCCGAAAAGTCGGCGTCCTCGATCAACTGGGGCACCCACCACGAGAACGACAGGGACGTGAGTTCGTGAGGCTCGATGCGCACCGCCTTGCGCACCAGGCTCACCGAGCGCTCGGCATGAGCAGACAGGGCCGGACGGCCCACGTGGGTCTGCACGGCAAAACGTGTTGGACGCTTGCCTGGCAACTCAAAATGTGACCAGGTGGCCGTGATGCCGGACCGAGTGGAGGCTTGTGCCCACGGGCTGTTCAGGATATCCGCGATGACCCGTGCTGACGCGTCGGACTCCGTCGCGGATGGTGCGGGCGCTTCGGGGGATGTGGAGGCACACCCCAACATCAATGCGCCGATCAAGGCGATCAGAGCCGTTTGACAGCCGCGTTTAAGTCTCAACAACATGGGAGCACAAGGTATCCAACGTGGCGGATGGCGATGTGGGTGTCTTACAAAGACATCACATCATCTCACCCATCTTGGGCGTCACTGCCAAAAAAAAACCACCAACCCGAGGGTTGGTGGCTTGATCGACTTTCTGATGTGGTCCCAGCTTGACAGCCGGTTGGCCGGCCAAACCGGACACACCCACAAGCTGGCGACCTGCGCCAGCCGCGGATCAGAAGCGGTGGGTCACACCAAAGTCGTAGCCGGTGGAGCTGCCGTTGACGGAAGCCGCAGCACCGTTGAGCGCGAACGCTGCGCCGCCCTTGTTGCTCACGCGAGCAACGGTGGCGTACAGGGCCGTGCGCTTGGACAGGTTGTGGACATAACCCAGGGCAAACTTGTTGGCCTTGGGGGTGCCGGCAGCGTTGGTCTTGTAGGACGACAAAGCCACACGAATGGCATTGCCACCCATCGGCACCACGGCGCCGACCAGGTAGCCCTTGCCCGTTGCGCCGCCCTTGACGCGGTCACGGTCATAGATACCCATCAGCTTGGCAACGCCGAGGTCATACGCACCAGCGATGTTGGTGGTGCTGATGTTGCCCGTCAGGTACTTGGTCTGGCTGGTGCCCAGAGCAACGCTCAGGGGGCCACCGTTGTAGCCAACGCGCAGGCCGGAACCATTGCCGTCCTTCTTGTTGGCGACGTTGCTGGCGTTCTCGCCCAGGTACGTCTGCACCATGGCGTGGAACGAACCACCGGAATTACGCGTGGACGTGGCGTTGAAGTCGTGGCCCCACAGGTAGGTGAAACCATTCGACGAACGAACCGTGGTGGGGCCGCCCAGCGAACCGTTCAGGGTTTGCGTCGTGCCAACACCGTTGGTGCCGAACGGATCGTACACAGTCTGGTTCCAGAACTGAGGCGTGTAATCACGGCCCAGACGCAACTCGCCCCAGCCACCGCCGACGCTGACCGTCGAACGGCGATTGAACGTCAGACCCTGACGGCCGGCAACAGCAGCGCCAGCGCCAGTGGCCTGGTTGTTGCTGTTGCTGGCAGCGCCTTGGCCGTCGTCGTTGGCCAAGCCGGCTTCGAGCCAGAAGCCAGCCTTCATGCCGCCGCCGAGGTCTTCAACACCGCGGAAGCCCAGACGGCTGGAGTTGTAACCGGAATTGCCCATAGACGAGCGATCGGCCACCGAGCCACGGCCCAGGAACAGACCCGCGTCGACGATACCGAAGAGGGTGACCGACGACTGGGCCATCGCGGCGCCGGAGGCAGCGGCCAGCACGGCCATTGCGATCAGGGATTTTTTCATTGCGAGATTCTCCAAGGTTAAACATAGGGCTCCGGCGCGACGAAAACCCCTCGATGCTTCCACCGCAGCGTTCTCACCGGATGCCCGGGCCAACCTCCTTTTCGGGAAGTTGGATGTATTGCACCAGAGCATGGGCGGCAACGCAAAGGGAAAATCAGGCGAGCACATATTTCGTTGCAGGGGTGCAACAAAGAATTTTTTCAACGTTCACACTCCGCAACACAAGCAGGTTGTGTGCCAATTGCAGAGCCCCACAAACGTGATGGTTAACCCTGTGCTCGTCGGCGTGGCAACCAGGTTCCAGCGGTGTCGTCTGCCGCGCCCCTAAACTCGCAGGCATGGACCGCGTACTGAAAGCCGCCGACGTCGCTCTTCGGACACTCTTTGCCCCGCCCCGTGCAGCACGGGTCAACCCGGCGTCCCAGGCGCAAGCGCCATCCCCCTTGAGCGATGAAGAACGGCGCCTGGCGATTGCCCTCATGCGCGTGAACCACGTGGGTGAGGTCTGCGCGCAGGCCCTGTACACGGCACAGGCGATGAGCACACACAACGCGGCCTTGCGCGAACAACTCGAGCACGCCGCCCGCGAGGAAACCGACCACCTGGCCTGGACGCAGTCGCGCCTGGATGAGCTCGGAGGTCACACGTCGCTGCTCAATCCGCTGTGGTACGCGGGATCGTTTGCGCTGGGCCTGGTGGCGGGCCGCCTGGGTGACGCCGTGGGCCTGGGTTTTGTCTCGGAGACGGAGCGTCAGGTGGAGGCCCATCTGGCCAGCCACCTGGAGCGCTTGCCCGAGCACGACCACGCCTCGCGTGCCATCGTGGAGCAGATGAAGGTGGACGAGGCCGAGCATGGTCAGGCCGCTCGTGATGCAGGGGGCATCGAGCTGCCAGGCATCGTCAAGGACGGCATGCGCCGTGCTGCCCAAGTGATGACGCGCACCGCGCATCACATCTGAACATTTCATCCCTCCACGCTCGCACCTCGCAGGCGCGAGGCTGGGCTCAGGCCACTTCGACGATGTCGAAGCCTGTGGTGATGGCAGCCGTCTTGCCCAGCATGATGCTGGCCGAACAGTACTTTTCGTGGCTCATCGCGATGGCGCGTTCGACCGCCGAGGCCGGCACACCCTTGCCCGTCACGGTGAACTGCATGTGGATGCGTGTGAACACCTTGGGGTCGGTTTCGGCGCGCTCGGCCGTGAGCTTGACGCTGCAACCACGCACATCGTGCCGCCCCCGCTTGAGGATCAACACCACGTCATAGGCCGTGCAGCCGCCGGTGCCGGCCAACAGCGTCTCCATGGGGCGCGGCGCCAGGTTCTGGCCCCCGTTCTCCGGCCGCACGGCATCGGGTGCGCCATCCATCACGAGCACATGACCGCTGCCGGTTTCGGCCACAAATCCCATGGCGGACCGGGCCCCGGTTGCGCCCGTCCAAGACACCGTGCATTCCATCTGCGCTGCTCCATGGCCATCCCGCACGCCGGTTGATGCACCAGGCCGGAAGGCGTTGACAAGGGGCGCGATTGTGCCTGAGCGCGATGCGTTTCGTGCTGGCGTGGTCGCCCACACTATCATCGCGCCATGAGATCCGCCGCACCAACCAAGTCGACAAAAAAGATAGCAATTAAGAAAGAACTGGCGCTCGCTACCGGTTCAAAGACCTTCAACATTGCTGCAAAACGCCTAAAAAAGACGCGGCCGCCCACGCCTGCGGACTACCTGCAGCGCATCCTGACGGCCCAGGTGTACGACGTGGCCGTCGAATCCGCGCTGGAGCCGGCGCGCAACCTCAGCCGGCGGCTGCACAACCGCGTGTTGCTCAAGCGCGAGGACCAGCAACCCGTGTTCAGCTTCAAGTTGCGCGGCGCCTACAACAAGATGGTCAAGCTCGGGGCCGACGCGCTGGCTCGAGGCGTGATTTGTGCCTCGGCCGGCAACCACGCCCAAGGTGTGGCCCTGGCGGCGCACAAACTTGGTGCAAAAGCGGTGATCGTGATGCCGGTCACCACGCCCCAACTGAAGGTGGACGCGGTGCGCTCGATTGGCGCCCACCACGTCGAGGTGGTTCTGCATGGCGAAAGCTATTCGGACGCCTATGCCCATGCCTTGGAGCGCGGCCAGCGCGATGGGCAGAGCTTCGTGCATCCCTTTGACGATCCGGACGTGATTGCCGGCCAGGGCACGATCGCCATGGAGTTGCTGCGCCAGCACCAGGGGCCACTGGACGCCGTGTTCGTTGCCATTGGTGGCGGTGGGCTGATTTCCGGTGTGGCCAACTACATCAAGGCCGTCCGCCCCGAGGTCAAGGTGATCGGCGTGCAGACCGGTGATTCGGACGCGATGTTGCGCTCGGTTCGCGCGGGGCGGCGGGTCCCGCTGACCGACGTGGGCCTGTTTGCCGACGGCACGGCCGTGAAGCTGGTGGGCGAAGAAACCTTTCGCATTGCCAAGGGCTTGGTGGACGACTTCGTGGTGGTGGACACCGATGCGGTGTGCGCGGCCATCAAGGACATCTTCA
>CAYNWR010000160.1:0-6441 GCA_964400915.1 uncultured Burkholderiaceae bacterium | reverse complement strand
CGCCAGCGCCGCAAGCACCTGACCTATGTGCACAAGGACACCGTCTTCAAGCTCGGCTGCGGCATGTTCGGCGAGGAATGCCGCAAGCTCGCGGCCGAGTACCCCGACGTGTTGCTGGACGATGTGATCGTCGACACGATGGCGATGCGCCTGGTTCGCGACCCGCAGAGCTTTGATGTCGTCGTCACCACCAACATGTTCGGCGACATCCTCTCCGACGAGGCGGCGGGCCTGGTCGGTGGGCTGGGCATGGCACCGGGCCTTTGCATCGGCGATGGCAACGTGGCCATGGCACAGGCCACCCATGGCTCGGCACCTGACATCGCGGGCAAAGGCGTTGCCAACCCCTACGCGATGATGGAGTCCACGCGCATGATGTTCGAGTGGCTCGGCCACAGCCGTGGTGTCCCCGCTGCCGTGCAGATGGCACACGCCCTGTCGGCAGCCACCACGGCCGCGCTGGCCGACCCCAAGGCCCGCACGGGCGATATCCGCGGAACCGGCAACACGGCGAGCTTCACACAAGCCATCCTGAGCGGCTTGCGCAGCGGCGTGTAGGCTTTCCTGAGCGAAATCTGGAAGGCGTTGCGCCAAACAGCGATGATCGCGTCTTGGACCACCATCAAAGGCATCCCATGAACCCGCACCGCCGCACGATCCTGGCCGCCACCGCGGCCGTACTTCTGACCGCCTGCGCGTCGGCCCCCACGGGAACGGTCTCGCGCCAAAGCCCCAACGACGGACCGTTTCGCACGAGCACCGTCGACGGACAGGACGGCGTGATGCTCGAAGGACACGACGCGGTGGCGTATTTCACGGCGCGCGATGCGGTGCGCGGCAATCCGGCCCATCAGCTTCGGCATGGCGGCGTCCTGTGGTACTTCGCCAGCGCCGAGAGTCGCGCCGCCTTCGTGCGTGAGCCGGCGCGCTACATGCCGCAATTCGGGGGCTTCTGCAGCAATGGCATCAACTACGCCATCCCCTGGGGCGGTGGTGGGGCGCCCAACACCTGGCGCATCTACCGGGGCAAGCTGTACGTGTTCGGCGGACAGAAGGCCCGCGATCATTTCGAGATGGAAACCGAGAAGAACCTTGAGCGCGCCCACTTCTACTGGAACACCGAACTGGCAGGCGCCTCGGCGGTCGTCAAGCGTTACCAGCGCCTGGTGCTGCGAGTGGCCCACTACAAGAGCGATGCAACACTGCAGGCCGAATGGGAATCCAAACGCGCAGCCGGCACACTGCCTGTGATGCCTGGCGCACCGCAGGTGGTGCCCGCCGCGCCCTGAACGGCGCGGGCCGCACCTGAGGGCAGCAGCGACGGTGCCCTAACATCGCCAGCCATGGTGATGCGCCTGCTTGCCGCACTCGAACGACGCCGCCTGGATTATGGTGGCGATGCCGCGGCCTTTCGCCTGGACGGCCTCCAGAAACTGGCGCGGGCCCGCCTGCGCAGCGCTGCGGCTGTTCGGCGCTTGCACGAGCTGTTGTGTTTCATCCGCGCCTACCCCGACAACACGGCTGTGCAATCCCTGGCCGCCCGAATGCTGGACGGGTTTGCCCGGCGGGCCGACTTGCGCGCCCATGCCAAGGCCCTGGCCAACAGCGGCATTGCCGGCACACCCATCCACTTTCGCTTCTTTGCGGGTCAAGTGCAGTGGCTTGCCGCCCGCTGGCCGCAACAACTCAGCCTGGACCGCAGCGACCGTGAGGCCCAGGTGCGCATCGCGCAGGCGCTCCCCGTGTTGCTGACACACGCGGAAGGTGTGGCCCTGCGCGAGCTTCCACGAGCGGGCTGGGTCACGCTCGATCGGTTGCGCAAGCCAACGGGTGCCGAGACCGACGCCACCTTTCTGTTGCGCCGCATCGCTGCCATGCCCGGCAATGGGTTCACGCGCGAAGCCTTTTGCGATGCCATCGATGCCAGCTACACCCTTGCCCCCGGGCCCACAACGCCCTCGCGAAGCACGGCGTTCTGGGCCAAGGCGCCACTGGCCTTTCGACACGAGGCGCCACAGCGCACGCGGCCCGATCTGCTCGCCGAACTGCAGCGACCACCCCAACGGATTCGCCGCTTGTCGCAGGCCGATGGGCAGGCCATCGTCGATCTGGCGCGTGCCGCGATGGTCACGCGTGAGCGCTCGCTGGAGGCCTTTTCATTTGCCGATCCGCGCGATGCCTGGCTGGTCGACGACGGTGACGGCCTGGCCTTTGCGTTTGTGGGTGTGGTCCCGGAGCGCCGCCACGCGGTGTTCTCGTACGTCGGGGGCATCACCTTGCGCAACGGTGTGCCCATCGGCTACACGCAGGCCGATGTGTTGGGCACGGGGGCGGCCCTTTCGTTCAACACCTTCGAGAGCTTTCGCGGTGCCGAGGCGGCCTTCAACTTTGCGCGCTGGCTGGCGGCCCTGCACGCGATGCTGGGCTGCACCCACTTCACCATCGAGCCCTACCAGCTGGGCGATCACAACAGCGAGGCGATCGAATCGGGCGCCTGGTGGTTCTACGCCAAATTGGGCTTCGTCCCCCGCGATTCGGACACCTTGCAACTGATGCAGCGCGAGCAAGCGCGCCTGCGGCGCCACGTGGCGGGCAACGCTGCTGCGACCGCAGCCGGTCGCACACCGGCAGCCACCCTCGCCCGCCTGGCCCGGCACCACCTGTACTTTGACGTGGGCGACCGGCGGCCGCTGGTGACACCCGCCATGGTCGGCGATGCCATTGGTTCGGCCCTGTCGGCCCGCGGTGCGCAACGGGGTGATGCCGCCAACCGCGAACGGGCCATCGACGACGCGGTGGCCGAACTCGACGCGCTTTGCGCAACCACCCCGCCACGCAGCTCACGCCAAGCAGGGTCACGGGCCCGCACCCGGGCAATGTCGAGCGTCGGCCCGCGCGAGGCTTGGCGCCGCCTGGCCCCTTTGCTCTTGATGTTGGAGCCCCAACGCTGGCCTCCACGCGATCGACAGGCCTTGGTGGAACTGGCCCGCGCCAAGGGCGGGCGCAGCGAACGCGATTTTGTGGCAGCCTGGCAAGCCCACCCCCGCCTGGACGCAGCGCTGCTGAACCTGTTTGAACCCCAGACAACCCCACTGCAATGCAAATAACACCATGAACACCTATGACATCGCCGTGTTGCCAGGAGACGGCATCGGCATCGAAGTCACCCATGCATCCCTGCCCGTGCTCGAGGCGGTCGGCCAGCGCATGGGCCGCCGCTTTGTCACCACGGTGCATCCCGCCGGGGCCGGGCACTACCGCGACCACGGGGTGGCCCTGCCCGAACCCACGCTGGACGCCTGCCGCCGCGCACACGCCATCCTGTTTGGCGCGATGGGCCTGCCCGACGTGCGCACCGCCGATGGCACCGAGGTGATCCCGCAACTGGACATCCGATTTGCACTCGATCTGTATGCGGGGGTTCGCCCCATCCGCACCTGGCCCGGCCTGCCCGTGCCGCTAGCGGATGCGCGTGCGGCGCAGATCGACATGGTGCTGGTGCGCGAGAACACGGAAGGCCTCTTTCACGCCCGCGGACGCGGTGACGTAAACGCTGAACGCGCGCGCGACACCATGCAGATCACCCGCGCCGGTACCGCGCGGGTGTGCGATTTTGCGCTGCAGCTGGCGCGCCAGCGCAAGGCAGCGGGCCGGCGCGGGCACGTGACCAATGTCGACAAGGCCAACGTCTTTGCGTCGATGGCCTTCTGGCGCTCGGTGTTCACCGAACGTGCTGCGTCTTTCCCCGACGTGAGCACCGAACACGCGTATGTGGACGCCATGGCACTGAACCTGGTGCTCAAACCCTGGACCTACGACGTGCTGGTCACCGAAAACATGTTCGGCGACATCCTGTCGGACCTGATCGCAGCGCTGGTGGGCGGCATGGGCATGGCGCCATCGGGCGACATCGGCGAGCACCACGGCCTGTTCCAGCCGGCCCACGGCACCGCGCCCGACATCGCCGGCAAGGGCCTGGCCAACCCCAGCGCGATGCTGCTGTCGGTGGCCATGATGCTCGACTGGCTGGCCCACCGTCACGCCGATGCGGCCCTGGCCGACGGTGCCCGTGCCATCGAAGGCGCCCTGCAGCGCGCCTTTGCCGAGCACGCCGTGTTGCCACGCGACTTTGGCGGCACCAGCGGCACGAGCGACATCACGCGCGCGGTGCTCGATCGCCTGTGACAACACCTTGCGTGGCGGTGGTCGGGGCAGGCTACTTTGCCGGCTTCCACCTGCAGGCCTGGCGCGCGCTGGGGGTGCGGGTGCTTGGCATCGCCGATATCGACATCGACCGCGCGCAGCGCCTTGCCAACCAGTTCGGCGGCGGACAGGCGTTCTCGAGCACCGAGGCCCTGCTGGACGCTGGTGAACCCACACTGGTGGATGTGGTGCTGCCACCGCTGGCCCAGGCCGACGTGGTCCGCAGCGCGTTGGCGCGCCGCCGGCCGGTGATCTGCCAGAAACCCTTTGGGGCGGATTTTGCGCAGGCCCAGGCGCTGTCAGATCTGGCCGCCCGGCAGGGTACGCCCCTTGTCGTGCACGAGAACTTTCGCTTCATGCCCTGGTTTCGCGAATGCCGCCGGCTGATCGACGCGGGCCATCTGGGCCGACTGCATGGGATCAGCTTCCGCTTGCGGCCCGGTGACGGCCAAGGGCCGCAAGCCTATCTGGACCGCCAGCCCTACTTCCAGCAGATGCCACAACTGCTGGTGCGCGAAACGGCCATCCACTTCATCGACACGTTCCGTTATCTGATGGGCGAGGTGCGGGCCGTGATGGCGCGCCTTCGGCGGCTCAACCCGGTGATCGCGGGCGAAGACGCCGGCCTGATCGTCTTTGAGTTCGACGATGAGCGCAGCGGCCTGTTCGACGGCAATCGGCTCAACGACCACAAGGCCAGCAACACACGCCTGACCATGGGCGAGATGTGGCTGGAAGGCGAAGCCGGGGTGTTGCGTCTGGATGGCGACGCGCGCCTGTGGTGGAAGCCGCATGGCGCACCCGAGCAGGAACACCGCTACCCGCACAACCCCAGCATTGCCTTTGGCGGAGCGGTGGTGGCGCTGCAGGCCCACGTGCTTGCCCACCTGCAGCAGGGCACGGCGCTGGAAAATTCGGCCAGTGACTACCTGGCGAACCTGCGCGTTCAGGCCGCGATCTACCAGTCGCATGCCAGCGGCCAGCGCGTCAGCCTGAGCGCGTTCGATCCGGCGTGATCAGGCCGGGCGCCGCAATCGCGCCGCTCACAGCACCGGGTCGGACCGGGCTTGCCGCATCGGCTATCGAAAGAAGAACGTGCCTGCGATCCCCGCCACGAGGCAGCCCAGCACGGCGATGGCATTGATCGACCCGATCAGCCGCCAACGCTGTGGAATCACCAAACTCAGCCCCGCGCAAAAGAAGGCCAAGCCAATACACAAGACCTGCCAATGTGTGGGTTCGCAGAAGATGGCCCGGCACGGGCGCCGTGACTCGAAGGAGATGACCCTGAAGTAACCCAGCATCAGGAAGATGCCCGGGCTGGCCACCAGGGCGGCCAGCAAGAGCCGCCCGCCTATGGTCTTGGGCGCATCCGCTTGTCCGGTTTGCACGTTCGTCGACCGTTTGAACATGTGGGAATGGCGCTGGCAGGCGTGAATCGGTAAATCCCTGCCAACTGCAGATCTAGGCGCTCATGTATCCATAGCGAAGATTCGTTCGCCCACGACCGCTCTGGCCCTCAAAGGCATCGTAGTCGGCCTTGGCCATCGCAACGCGGTCCTGGTCCAGTGCCGCGCGCTTGTCGGGCGTGAAGCGGTACAGGCGCGCCGAGTTTTCTCCAAAGATGGCGCGCTTGACCGGTCCATCGGCCGCCCCCAGCGGTGCAAAGCCGTGCTTCTTCTGCATCTCTTCGGGGATCTCCAGGCGCCGCAAGGCCTCGATCTGCCACTGCGGCGCGCCCGTCCACACCGCATCGGTGCCCCACACCACGTGGTCGGCCCCCAGGCCCTTGATGAGCTGGCCCATCATGGCTGCACACAGGCGCGGCTCGGCCACGGTGCTCTGCGCAAAGATCTGGCCCAGATCGCCGTAGACGTTGCGCACGCCGTGCCGAGCGGGAATTCCCGCCAGATCGGTCACCCAGTCGATGCGGCCCGTGGCCTCGAACTGTTCCCAGGGCGTGGCCACCGGCCCCGAGCGGTAGCCCGAGTGGTAGATGATGAAGTTCAGCTGCGGCCAGTCCTTGGCGGCCTTGGCCACATCGCGCACGTCGGCGTACTTGACGAGATCGGGAAACCGCGCAGTGACCGCAGCGGGAAACAGACCCTTGTGCACACACACATTGGCCAGGCTGGGCTTGTCGCGCGCGGCCTTCACAAGCTTTTCGTAGAAGGGATACATGAGCTTCTCGTCGTCCAGGTGCCAGGGGTGGCGCGCCAGGTGCTTGTTGGTGTTGTC
>CAYNWR010000159.1:0-6450 GCA_964400915.1 uncultured Burkholderiaceae bacterium | reverse complement strand
CGCTGCTGATGAAGGTGCACACCAGCAACTATGCGATCCAGGGCTTCACCGCTGCCGTGCCGACCGCTCAGTTGGGCGAACTCGCGCGCGAGCGTGGCCTTGCTTTTGTCGAAGACCTGGGCAGCGGCACGCTGGTGGACCTCACGCGCTGGGGCCTGCCTGCCGAGCCCACGCCGCGCCAATCGCTGGAGGCGGGCGCACGAATCGTCACCTTCAGCGGCGACAAACTGCTGGGCGGGCCGCAGGCGGGCTTGATCGTGGGCGACAAGGACCTGATCGCGCGCATCAAACGCAACCCGCTCAAGCGCTCGCTGCGCTGCGACAAGGCCACCCTGGCGGCGCTGGAGGCCACGCTGCGGCTTTACCGCGATCCCGACCGCCTGCCCCAACGCCTGCCCACGTTGCGCATGCTCACCCGCACACGGGCCGAGTTGCAGGCCGTGGCCGAGCGTCTGCTGCCGCCCATGCGCGCCGCCCTGGGCCCCGACCTGCAGATCGATGCGATGCCCTGCCGCAGCCAGATCGGCTCGGGCTCGCTGCCCATCGACCGCCTGGACAGTGTCTGCCTCACATTGGCGCCGCCCGCCGGGCACAAACGCAGTGGCAGCTACTGTCGCCGCGTGGCCGATGCCTTGCGTTCCTTGCCCCAGCCGGTGATCGGCCGCATCGAGGACGACATCGTCAAACTGGATCTGCGCTGCCTGGACGGGCCTGCCGCCGAGGCCACCTTCCTGCATCAACTGGAAGGCGGATTGCTACTCAAACAATAGCACTTCCACCAGGCTGGCTGCTCGCTGCGCCCACAAAACGCATCAAAGCAGGCCTGCTGGCCTCATTCGATCATGTCGAAGGCCTGTGTCTCCACCTCGACAAACGCCCGGGTGAACCGGGCGAGCGCTGCATACAGGCGTGCGCGCGGGTGCTGCTCGACGCTGGTGCACATCGGCTCGCCCACCCAGGTCTGGACGTGTGCACGAAAGAAGCGCCGCTGTTGTTCGAGGTTGCAAACGGCAATGTCGTCGCCCGCGATCAGGTAGCGCATGACCTCGAACACAAAGGCCACATGGTCTTCGGTTTCACCTTCGGGTGCGGAACTGGCAAGGCCCAGGGCTGCCAGATCGGTGCGCAGATCGATCAGCGGGCGCTCGTTGAGCGCGCCCGTGACGTGAAACGACGCGTTCACAAACAGCTCGGCCCGCCCCGTGCTGATGAACAGATCGGCGTATTCGGCCTGGGCTGATTCGACCGTGCAGGCGCGCAGCGCTCCCACCAGCGCGCGCCAGGGTTCTTCCAGAAAGGCGCCCGTTTCGGGGGCCTGGGTGACAGCCACGGCAAATTGCTGCAGCAAGGGTGCATCGGGCGGCGCATGCCACAGGCGTGCCAGCAGGCCGTACAGCTCGGCGCGCTCGAGCTCCTCGCCACTGTCGGTGCTGGCGAACTCAATGGCTTGCGTCGCGATGGGTTCGCCGCTGGACCCTGGCGCGCCCGACGCCGGCTGTTGGTGGTCCGATTCGCTCATCGAACATCCTTGATGTTGACTTCCTGGGGATTGCTGAACATCGCCACCACACGGCAGTCGCCGCACATGCGCAGGCGTTCCAGGTTGGGCCCAGCAAAGGCCGCATGCGAGCCGATCTTGGCGATCATGGCCTCGACCGCCGGCAGCGTGCCAAAGACCTTGTTGCAGCGGATGCAGTGGTAAGGCTGCACCTCGTGCAGCACGCGCGGCGCCTTGCGCGCCTTGCCCCCATCGGCCAGCCACAGCCGCGGCTGCAGCTCGAGCGCGGATTCGGGGCACGTGTCCACACACAGGCCGCACTGCACGCAGTTCTTTTCGATGAAGCGCAACTGCGGCCGGTCGGGGTTGTCGGCCAGCGCCGACGACGGACAGGCGCCCACACAGGACAGGCACATCGTGCAGCGATCGGTGTTCACGCGCAGGCTGCCCCAGGGCGAGCCCTGGGCCGGCAGGTCCAGTTGTTCGGGCCATGGGCCACTGGCCGCCAGCGGCGCCTGAGCCATCAGGTGGTCGAGGGCGGCGTCCAGGGTGGGCCGCTTGTCGGCCAGCGCGCTTTGGGCCAGCTTGCGGCCCACACCCTGCGCGGGCGTCACCCGCAAGGCCTGATCCAGGGCCACCCCGTTGATGCCGGGACCGGCTTCGATCAGGCGCAGGTGCTCGCCCGCATAACCCAGCCCACGCAACACAGCCTGTGCCACCGCCATCTGCTCCAGCAAGGCGCGGCGATACTGCGGGGCCTCTTCGTCGGTGATCAGGACCCAGACCTGCTGCGCGCCCTGCGCGATGGCCATCAGCCACAGGTCGATGCCCACGCTGGCCGTGTGCCACACCCCAAGCGGCAAGACCTGCGACGGCAGGCCGGCGATGTCCTTGCGCAGGCGCGCCTGCCGCCCCAGCTGATCGATGGCGCGCGCGCCTTCACCTTCGCTGTGAATCAGCAACACCGCGTCGCGGCCGCCGGCGCGTCCATAGGTGTCCAGCATCGTGCGCACGCGCCGGCCCTGGTCAGCCAGCCCCGGCAAGGCATAGGCAATGGCACCCGTCGGGCAGACCGTGGTGCAGGCACCGCAACCCACACACAGGTGGGGATCAACCACAATGCCTCCGCCTTGACCCTGTGCATCCGGTCGCGCGGGTTGGGTGCCGTGGGCCTTGCCCAGTCGCTTGCCCTTGAGCGTGGCGTCCGACCGGATGGCCTGGGCCGAGCACACATCGATGCAGGCCGAACAGCCCACGCGCTCGTTGCGGCTGTGCGCACAGATCTTGGCGTTGTAGCGAAAGAAACGCGGCTTGTCGAAGCTGCCCACCAGATCACGCGCGCGCAAGGCCGCCGTGGCCAGGCGGGCGGCAGACGTCGGCCCATCGGCCTCAGTGGCGGCTCCCACATGCAGGTAGCCTTGCGGCAAGGCGTGGCGATCGAAAGCACGCACCGCGCGCAGATCGATGACCAGATCGAAGCGTTCCCGGAACTCGCGCGGGGCCCGGTCGAAATCGATGGCCCCCACGGCTTCGCACGCACTGACGCAGGCCCGGTGGCTCTTGCAGCGCGCCAGGTCCACGGCGTAACTCAGGTCGATGGCGCCCTCCGGGCAGCCCGCCACACAGGCATTGCAACGCGTGCACAGATCCAGGTCGATGGGGTTGGCCGATGTCCATGTCGCCTGAAACGCACCCAGATACCCATCTAGCGTTTGCAGCTCGCCCACATGGACATCGTGCCGATGGGCCTGCTCGATCGCGCCCGACCCGGGCACCACCAGCAGGCTGGTGTCAAAGCCATCACCGAGCAGATCGGCCATGCGCTCGCACTCGGGGCCAGCGCCAACGATCAGGCAGCGCCCCTGACTGGTGTACTGCACCGTGGGCACACCTGCTGGCAGCGGCAGGCTGGCCGCAGCGATCAGCGCAGCGATCTTGGGGCTGGCGGTGCGGGCGTCGCGGTTCCACCCGGCCGTCTCGCGGATGTTCACGAACCGGATCGGGCGCTCGTCCAGTCGCGGTGCGCCTTCCGTCTGTTCGGCCAGTTCCAGGAACAGACGGCTTTCCTGGGTGCAGGCCACCAGCAACTCGTCGCCCGTCTTGGCGGCCCGCTGAAAAAAGGGTGCCTCGCGGCGGCACAGCGCCGTGAACGGCTCGCTGGCGGGGTCAGTTCCCCGCGGGCCGCTCAGGCTGCTGGTCGGGCTCGTATTCGGCGCCGCCTGCAAGGCCTGGTTCAGCGCCTTCAGGTCCAGCGGCATCGTCGCGTTGCAGTTGCAGATCAGTGTTTTCATGGGCAGGCGAAGTATCCGCCGCCACAGCAACGGGCGGACCGTTGTCGGGCAGGGGTTTGTCCTGATCCGTCAACTCGTCATCGAGAAGGCCCAGCACCCGCGCCTGGTTCATCTGCTGCAACATGGCCTTGGGGATCGATTCACCCTGGCTGTAGTCATCGATGTAGACGTCCAGGCGATCCATCACGTTGAAATGCGGCTCGGACTGGAACAGCTTGCGCAGGGCCGCGTTGCGCACCTGCGGATCGACCTGCGGCGACGCAAATGCCGAATAGTCGGAATCGCGCGTGAGTTGGGCCACATCGTCCAGCGTCAGCGGCTTGGGCGGCGCAGCGGGCGATGGGGCCACACCAGGGGCGTGCGCGTGGGAAGTCTCTGCTGGCACGCCATCTGACGGCGCCTGGTTGGCAAGGGCAGGCGTCGGTGCAGCGCCACCCAAGGGCGCCGTCAAGCCGGCCGATGGCGCTTGGTCAAGCTTGCCTGGCCGTTCTGTACTTTGGCGCTCCTGTGCCTTGCGCCGCGCCCAACGCGAAAAGAAACTTTCGCCGCCCTGGGGATCGCCGTCAGACATCGCAAGCACTGCCCGCATCGGGTGCCGCCCGTTTGGCGTCGCGCTCCTGCGGGCTCAGAAAGGACTGCGCGCGCACCTTGCGCTGGCCCTCGGGCTTGAAGTGTTGGTTGGTGTACAGGCGAAGCCACTCGCACAACTCCGGCTGCAGGGCGACGTTTTCAACACGTTCCTCGGCAAACATGCGGCGGTCGGCCTCGATGTAGGACACGCTGACACTGGTGATGTCGATCTGGCTGGTGTCGTTCGCGCTGGGCATCCACGAGACGAACCACGCGGGTCGCCCCGAGGTAAGGTTGAGGAAATAGCCCTTGCACTCATCGGGGAAGAGCTCCAGCGTGAAGCCCGGATGCAACCAGCGCGTGCGCGAGCCCTCCGTTTCGACCAGGCGCGGCGTCGACACGCTCTCACCCACGGCATCGGGAATCACCTCGACCAACCGAAACCCCCAGTCCTCCCAGCGATTGGGCGCGGCGATGCGATCCATCAACACAGCAACACCAATCTTCGAATCCGTCGTCATGCGAGGCGGGCCTCAACAAAAGGGGCATCCTAGCGCAGGCCCGAAAATGACAAGCGCGCAGGTGCATGGCGGCGGCGCCATCGCTCGACGTTCTGGGCGCTCAGGTCCGCGGACGTTTGCTGCGGGCAAGTGCGCCGAGATCATTTTGACCGCACCTATGTGCAACATAACAAGAAGCACTTTAATTCACAGTGCAGCCGAAACCGGCCCCATGCCCGCCCATCGCAATGGATCGAGGGTGAAATACACCTTGAGTAGCTCACACAATATGCAATATAATGCCTGTATGTGAGTGAATCCTCACGATCTGACAGAACGTCGTTCGGCACCATGGGGCGGTCGGTCAGGGGCAGCACGTATCAGGCACACGGAGACCAACATGAGCACCAGCACAGCGTCCAGCGCAGAACTCGCAGCCTTGGCCCCGCCAGATCAATTCAACTTCGCCCAGCACCTGCTGGCCGTCAATGCCGGCCGCGCCGGCAAGGCCGCGTTTTTCGACGATGCGGGCAGCCTCAGCTACGGCGCGCTGGACGGGCACGTGCGCCAGACCGCAGCCGCCCTGCGCAGTTTGGGCCTGCGCCGGGAAGAGCGGGTGCTGCTGCTGATGAACGACACCACCGACTGGCCCATCGCCTTTCTGGGCGCGATCTACGGCGGCCTGGTGCCGGTGGCCGTCAACACCCTGCTGACCGCTGACGACTACGCCTACATGCTGGAGCACTCGCGCGCGCAGGCCGTGCTGGTGTCGGGGTCGCTCTTGCCCGCGCTGACCTCGGCGATGACCCGCGCCGATCACGAGGTGCTGCGCGTGATCGTGTCGCGCCCCGTGGCACCGCTGGTCGAAGGCCAGGTGGCGTTTGACAGCTTCATCGCTGCACACGCGGCACTGAAAAAGCCCGCACCAACCGGCGCCGACGACCCAGCCTTCTGGTTGTATTCATCGGGTTCGACCGGACGCCCCAAGGGCACGGTGCATTCACACGCCAACCCGTACTGGACAGCCGAGCTGTACGGCAAGCGTGTGCTCGGCCTTGTGGAATCGGACGTGTGCTTTTCGGCAGCCAAACTGTTCTTTGCCTATGGACTGGGCAACGCGCTCACCTTTCCGATGAGTGTGGGGGCCACCACCCTGCTGATGCCCGAACGCCCCACCCCCGACGCGGTGTTCAAGCGCTGGCGCGGCGAAGTGAATGGGCAGAGTCCGACGGTGTTCTACGGTGCTCCCACGGGCTTTGCCGGGATGCTGGCGCACCCCAACCTGCCGGCACGCTCGCAAGTGAGCCTGCGGCTGGTGTCCTCGGCCGGCGAAGCGCTGCCCGCCGAGATCGGCACCCGCTTCAAGGAACACTTTGGTGTCGACATCGTGGATGGCATTGGCTCGACGGAGATGCTGCACATCTTCCTGTCCAACCGGCCCGATGCGGTGCGCTACGGCACCACGGGCTGGCCCGTGCCCGGCTACGCGATCGAATTGCGCGGTGAAGGCGGTGCGGCGGTTCCCGACGGCGAGCCCGGCGACCTGTACATCCACGGCCCGAGCGCCGCGATGATGTACTGGGGCAACCGC
>CAYNWR010000158.1:0-6476 GCA_964400915.1 uncultured Burkholderiaceae bacterium | reverse complement strand
ATCGACAGCTCGGCCTGGATGGCCATCATGGCCCCGGCCAGCACGCCCGACGCCATCGTGGCCCGCTTGAACCAGGAGGTGAACGCGGTGCTGGCCCTGCCCGAGGTGAAGGAGAAGCTGCACGCGCAGTTCATGGAACCAGCCGGAGGCAGTGTTCAGGCGCTGGGCGATTTCATGAAGCGGGAACTTCAGGTGATGACACCGGTCATCAAGCGGGTGGGCTTGAAGATCGATTGAGGGGTAGACGATGGCAGACCCGGCAGCTTTGGGCAAGCAGGCGTTCCTGGATTCGCCGGGGCTTGATGCCCCCGCATCCAGTACCCGGCGCCACTTTTTCCAGCAATTGGCGGCTGTAGCGAGTGTCACGGCTGGTGGTCTTGCTATCGAAGGTGAAGCAAGTGCACAAACCGCCACCCTGCCGCTGTTTGACGCCCACGTCCACTACAGCCACGACGCGTGGGAGCTGGTGCCCCCCAAACAAGCCGTCGACATCCTGCGCAAGGCGGGGCTGACGGGTGTGTTCGTGTCCTCATCCAACGACCAGGGCACCCAGATGCTGATGGCCGAGGCGCCCGATCTCATCGTGCCCGAGCTGCGCCCCTACCGCACCCGCTCGGACGTCAGCGGGTGGGTGCGCGACGAGGGCATCGTCAAGTACCTGGAAGAGCGCCTGGCGCGCTACAAGTACGCCGGCGTGGGTGAATTTCATTTGTACGGCGCCGATGCCGAACTGCCCGTGCCGCGCCGCATGGTGGCGCTGGCGCGCGAACGCAAGCTGGTGCTGCACGCGCATTCGGACATCGACGCGGTGGAACGGCTCTTCAAGCAGTGGCCGGATGCCGACATCCTGTGGGCGCACTCGGGATTTGACCGCCCGGCCACCGTGCGCGAGGTGCTGCGCCGCCACCCGCGCCTGTGGTGCGATCTGGCCTATCGGGGCGATCACGCCACCGTGGGCGCCCTGGGTGCGAGCATCGACGCGGGCTGGCGCGAGGCCTTTCAGGAGTTTCCCGATCGCTTCACGATCGGCACCGACACCTTCACGCCCGAACGCTGGCACTACATCGGGCCCCATGCCGAATACTGCCGCGCCTGGCTGGCCACCCTGCCACGCGCCGCGGCCGAGCGCATCGCCTTCAAGAACGCGCAAACCCTGCTCAAGCCCCACTGGCCGGCCTTGAAGGTCTGACGCCATGATGCACCGACACTTGCACAGAGACACAAGCCAACCGACGCGCGTGTTGCAGCACGCGCTCGTCGGCCTGGTTCTGGCCCTGGCGGCCCCATGGGCCTGGGCGCAATGTGGGCAAAGCCCCTTGAGCATCCCGGCCAGCGGCGGCGCTCTGGAACTCGCACCACAGCCCTGGCCGATCCCCGTGGGCAAGCACTTTTCGGTGCGCCTGCGCTGGTGTGGCGAGGGCGCCGCGCCCACGGCGCTCAAGCTGGATGCCGACATGCCCGCCCACCGCCACGGCATGAACTACCAGCCCACCCTCAGCCGTGTCGACACGGTGGGGCGCGAGTGGCAGGCCGACGGGCTGATGTTCCACATGCCCGGCCGCTGGCGCTTCATCGTCGACGTGACACAAGCCAGCGGCGCGCAACGCGTCACGCGCGAGCTGGACGTGCGATGACACCGCGCGCCACGGCGCGTGTGAGGCGGCGGATGCTGCCTGTGCTGCTGGCCGCGTTGCTGGTGCCCCTGCCCGGCGCTCAAGCCAGCTTTCACCGTGTGCCCGGCATTGCTACTGATTCGGGAGCAAACTCACAAGGATCGACGATCGCCAGTGGCCAAATTGAAACCCAAAGCTTGCCCACACGCCTGTTGCGGGGCCTGGGCAGCGACGAAACCCTGCAGATCCTGAGCCATGGGCCCTGGCCCCCCAAGCCGGCCTTTGATGCGGGCAATGCGCAGTCGGGCGATCCACACGCCATCGCACTTGGGCAACGCCTGTTTTTTGACAAGCGCCTGTCGGCCAACGGGCAGATGGCCTGCGCCACCTGCCACCAACCGGCCAAGGCCTTTGCCGACGCGAAGGCGCGCTCGGCCGCGCTCAAGGCATCGGGTGTGGCCACGCTGGATCGCAACTCACCGAGCCTTTGGAATGCGGTGCACGAGCGTTGGTACGGCTGGGACGGCGCGGCCGACAGCCTGTGGTCGCAATCGATCCGCCCGCTGCTGGATGCGCGCGAGATGGCCACCAACGCCAGCACCCTTGCGCGGGTGATCGATGCAGACGCGGCCCTGAGCTGCCGCTGGAAACTGCTGTTTGGCGCCCCGGCCGGCACGCAGGACGCCGACACCGTGCTGGTCAACACCGCCAAGGCCCTGGGCGCCTTCACGGCCACCCTGGTGTCGGGGCGCTCACCGTTTGATCGTTTTCGTGATGCGCTGGCCCATTCGGATGCCCAGGCCGCCGCGCGGTATCCGGCCGATGCGTTGCGCGGCCTGCGCCTGTTTGTCGGGCGTGGCAATTGTGTGGCGTGCCACAGCGGACCGATGTTCTCCAACGGCGAATTTGGCGACATCGGAGTGCCCTTTTTTGTGCGGCCGGGGGTGGTGGACCCAGGCCGCCATGTGGGCATCCAGGCCTTGCGCGCGAGCCCTTACAACCTGCTGGGCAAACACTCGGACGCCGGCGCGGACGACCCCAGCACCACCAAGACCCGTCACGTGCAACTGCAGCACCGCAATTTTGGCGAGTTCAAGGTGCCCAGCCTGCGCAACGTGGCCCTGACAGCGCCCTACATGCACGACGGCCAGAAGAAGACCCTGGCCGATGTGGTGCGCCACTACTCCGAACTCAACCTCGACCGCCTGCACGCCGATGGCGAACGCGTCCTGGAGCCGCTCAAACTCACGCCGCGCGAAAGCGCCGATCTGATGGCCTTCCTGCGCAGCTTGAACGATCCGAACGCGCGCAACTGGAAGGCACCAGCGACGCCGGCCTGCCCGACCCAGGCGCCCTCACCCGCCAGCCCCTAACTCTTGGCAACCAGCAGATCCGCCAAGGTGCGCGCCACCACCTTCGTGGCGCGGCGCAGGTCTTCCAGCACGATGTGCTCGTCGGCGCGCTTGGCGTTGGATTCGGCCACGGTGCGCGGCCCGGCGCCGTAGATCACGGCGGGGATGCCACGCTCGGCGAACAGGCGTGCATCGGTGTACAGCGGTGTGCCACAGGCCTGGACGGGCTCGCCGAACAGCTCGCTGGCGTGGCGGCACAGCGCATCCACCAGCGGCCGGTTGCCCGCCAGGGGCTTGAGGGCCTGGGCCAGCAGCAGGCGCCGCAGTTCCAGGCGGATGCCGGGCAGCCCGCACACGGCGTCCTCGATCAGCGCACGCAGGCGCGCCTCCACCGCGGCCGGGTCTTCTTCGGGGATCATGCGGCGGTCGACCTTGAGCAGCACCTTGCCGGGAATCACGTTGGTGTTGGTGCCGCCGTCAATGCGGCCGATGTTGATGTAGCCGTGGCGGATGCCGGGCACGGCACTGGTGTGCTGCTTGAGCACCTCGTTCTCGGCGTACAGCGCATTCAGGATGCGCGTGGCGGCCTGCAGCGCGTCCACGCCGGTCTCGGGCACGGCCGCGTGGCCCATCAGGCCGTGCACCGTGACATCGAACTGCAGGCAGCCGTTGTGCGCGGTGACCACCTGATAGCTGAACCCCCCCGCAATTTCCAGATCGGGGGTGGTCAGGCCGCGGTCCAGCAGCCATTTGGGGCCCAGTTCGCCGCCAAACTCCTCGTCGTAGGTGAAGAGCAGGTCCACCCCGCCACGCAGCGCCGCGCCCGCCGCCTCCAGCGCGCGCAGGGCAAACGCAAAGGTGGAGAAATCGCACTTGCTGACCGCGGCGGCGCGCCCGTACAGGCGACCGTCCACGATCTCACCGCCGTAGGGGTCGTGTGTCCAGCCCTCGCCCGGTGGCACCACATCGCCGTGCGCGTTGAGCGCGATGACCGGGCCCCCAGCACCCCAGCGGCGCGCCACCACCAGGTTGGTGATGGATTGCAGCCCCATGGCCTGCACCTCGGCGGCAGGCACCTCGTGCGCCTGCGCGGTCAGGCCCATGGCGCCCAGCAGTTCGGCCGTGCGCAAGGCGTGCGGCGTGTTGTTGCCCGGCGGGGTGTCCGAGGGCACCCGCACCAGCGCTTGCACAAAACGCGTCTGCTCGTCGAAATGCGCATCGACCCAGTTGTCCAGGCGCGCGTGGAGCGTCGACTCCGTCATCGTGCGGACTCCTGGGCCAGCCCTTCAAGCAGGTGCGTGAACGCGCCCACACACAGATCGGCATCGTGGGTGGTGATGGATTCCAGCGGGTTGTGGCTGATGCCGCTGTTGAGGCCGCGCACGAACAGCATGGCCTGCGGCATGATTTCGTGCAGCTTCATCGCGTCGTGGCCAGCGCCGCTGGGCATTCGAAAAACCGGCAGGCCCTGCGCGTGCACGGCCGACTCCCAGCGCGCCTGCCAGGCCGGGGCGCTGGGCGCGGCACTGGCGCGCATGCTCTCTTCCAGCGTGTGGCGCAGGCCGCGCCGCTGGCAAATGGCCACCAGCTCGGCGCAGACGTCGGTCACCAGGGCGTCGCGGGCTTCGTTGGTGGTGGCGCGCAGATCCAGGCTGAAGCGGCAACGGCCCGGCACCACGTTGATCGAGCCCGCGGGCACGTCGAGCATGCCCACGGTGCCCACCAGGCTGGGCTGCTGGGCGGCGCGGCGCTCCACGTAAAGGATCAGCTCGGCCACGGCGGCAGCGGCGTCGCGCCGGCGGTCCATGGGGGTGGTTCCCGCATGGCTGGCCACACCGATGACCTCGCCCACATAACGCACGCCGCCGTTGATCGAGGTCACAACACCCAGGGGCAGGTCCAACTCATTGAGCACAGGGCCCTGCTCGATGTGCACCTCGACAAAACCCAGGTAGCGAGCGGGATCGCGCCGCAAGGCGTCGATGGCGGCCTGGGTCCCTGCCAGCCCGGCACCCTGCATGGCCGCGCGCAGGCTGACGCCGTCGGCGTCAACCTGATCGAACCAGCCCGGGTTGAAATCACCGGTGAGCGCACCCGAGCCCAGAAAGGTGGCCTTGTAGCGCTGACCCTCTTCCTCGGCAAAGGCCACAACTTCCAGTCCGAACGGCAGGCGGCGTCCGCTGGTGTGCAGGGCCTTCACGCAGGCCATGGGCACCAGGATGCCCAGGCGCCCGTCGTACTTGCCGCCATTGCGCACGGTGTCGTAGTGGCTGCCCGTGAGCAGGCGCCGCGCCTGGCGATCCTGCCCGTGGTAGACACCCACGACGTTGCCCACCGCATCGTAGGACACCTCGTCAAACCCGCAGTCCAGCATCCAGGATTCGATCTGTTCGGCGCAGGCCTGGTGCGCCGGCGTGAGGTAGGAGACGGTGAGCTGCCCCGCCTCCTTGAAACCCGGATCGCTGTGCCGGGCCAGGGCCTCGGCCCAATCCCAGACCTGTTCACCTGCCGCCGGGCGATGGCCCAGGCTGTCGTCCAGGCGGATCTCGGCGATGCGGTGGATGTTGCGCAGGCATTCGGCAAACTCGAAATCGGGGTGGCCGTGCAGGCGTCGCTCCAGCGTGGCGATGATCTCGGCGCGCGGCAGGCCCAGCCCACGTGGCCCACGCACCGCGAGGATGAAGGGCCAGCCAAAGCGCGCGTTGTAGTCGGCGTTCAGGCGCTGGATGCGCTCGAACTCCTGGGGCGTGCAATCGGTCAGGCCGGCACGGCTTTGCTCGTTGCTGCTTTCGGCCGTGAGCTGTTTGCTGACCATGGCCTTGCCCGCGAGTTCGGGGTGGGCACGGATCAGGCCCAGCTGCGCGTCGCGGCCCGCGTCGCGCACGGCCACCACCAGCGCGTGTTTCAGCGCTGCCAGCGACACAAACGGACGCGCAGCCCAAGCGCGCTCGGCGATCCAGGACGAGTGTTCGTAGGTGCCCTCCAGCAGGGCGGCAAAGGCGGCGGCGCTCGGCGCCGCGTTCAGGGTTTCCAGTGTGAGCATGGTCATTCCCAGACAAAGGCCGTGGCCGGATCAAAGGGGTGCGCTTGCTGCCAATGCCGGGCAATGTCGATGCGGCGGGTGATCCAGACGCGCTCATGCGCCTGGATGTGGTCGAGAAAGCGCTGCAGGGCCAACAGGCGGCCCGGACGTCCCAACAGACGGCAATGCATGCCGATGCTCATCATGGCCGGGCCGCCACCGCCCTGGGCCGGATCGGCGCCGCCTTCGGCATAAAGCACGTCGAAACTGTCGCGCAGGTACTGAAAGAACGGATCACCGTGGCTGTAGCCCTGCGGCAGCGCAAAACGCATGTCATTGCAATCCAGCGTGTAGGGCACCACCAGGTGCGGTGCCAGGCTGCCGTCGCTTTTGCGCACCTGCAACCAGAACGGCAGGTCGTCCCCGTAGTAGTCGCTGTCATAGGCAAATCCACCATGGTCGGCCACCAGGCGCCGGGTGTTGGGGCTG
>CAYNWR010000157.1:0-6504 GCA_964400915.1 uncultured Burkholderiaceae bacterium | reverse complement strand
TGGCCAAGAACGCCACGCGGGCGTTTACTGCGCTGGCGCTGGCCAACATTTACCTCAGCCGAAAACCGCTCTTGGCACAGGTGCGTGCGTGAAACGGCAAAGTGCCAGCAATGGCGCCTCAAACGGGCTTCACGCGCCCCAAAACGGCCCGCAGTGATGGTCAAATCACGCGTCATGAAATGTGGCTCGTCCGTTGTCGTCAGTGCGGCCACTTGTTCAGTCCACCCTGAGATCAAAAGCTTAGGTCGCCACTTCGTCTCCCATCAGCCACCCCAGGTGTGTTTTTGATGGCGGCCCCTCATTGAAAAAATGCGGGGCCGTTTTCTTTGAGGCCCAGGGCAGGTGGCCAAGCCATCGGCGGCGTCGGTGTGGTGCCGACCCGAAGCCTTGTCGGTCGGGCCACAATGGCGGAATGTCAAATCGCGCCCCCAATCCCTGTTCCATGTTGTTCGTGCCTGCGGACACAGACCGCTTTCTGGCCAAGGCCGGACAGCGCGGTGCCGATGCCTTGATTCTTGACCTGGAGGACGCAGTCGCTCCAACGGCCAAGGCGACGGCACGAGCCAACCTTGCGGCCTTTGTGCCGCGCTTGCACACCAGCACCGGTGTGCCGATTCACGTGCGTGTGAACAACGACGCTGGACTGCTGGCTGCAGACCTGTCGGCCGCCATCGCGGCTGGGGCCGATGGACTCTTGGTTCCCAAGGTCGAAAGCGCTGATCAGGTGCTGTCTCTTGATGACGAGATTCGGCGGCTGGAGGTGCAGCACCATCGACCGGTCAACGGCATCCGGGTGATCGCGCTTCTGGAATCGCCGCTGGCGGTGTTGAATGCGGTATCGATCGCCAACGCCTCGGCTCGGCTGTCCGGGCTGTTGTTCGGAACCGAAGATTTTGGCGCTGCAATGGGTATTGAATCGGGACCCGAGGGCATGACACTGCCCGCGCAGATGGTGGCCCTGGCGGCTGCGGCAGCGGGTCTGCATCCGATGGGCCTGCCCGGAACGGTGGCCGAATTCACCGATCTGCAGGCCTACCGGGCCACGGCCATGCGGGCCCGGCGCATCGGTATGCGGGGGTCGGTGTGCATTCACCCTGCGCAGGTTCCGGTCATCAACGAGGTTTTTGGCGGCTCCGACGACGAAGCGCAGCGGGCGCGACGCCTGCTCGAGGTGTTCGACGCATCGGTGGCCGCTGGCCGTGGTGCCGTGGCACACGAAGGTCGCATGATTGACGAGCCCATCGCCGCGCGAGCCCGGCGTTTCCTGCAGCGCCATGACGCGCTGCAACTTCACCGCGGGCGCACGCCCGGAACATTCCGATGACCACCAACCAGAACGATGCCGGCCGCCTGCCGCTGGCCGGTATCCGCGTGCTGGACCTCTCGCGACTGATGGCCGGCAACATGCTCACGCTGCAATTGGCGGATTTCGGGGCCGAGGTCATCAAGGTGGAAAGCGCTCAGGGGGACACGCTGCGCGATTGGAAGAACGAGGGCAAGCCCTTGTGGTGGAAGGTCTATGGACGCAACAAGAAGAGCATCGCGCTCGACCTCAAGGACGGATCCGACCGTGCGGCCCTGCTCAAATTGATCCCGCAAGCCCAGGTGGTGGTCGAGAGTTTTCGGCATGGCGGAATGGAAGCCTTCGGACTCGGACCCACCCAGTTGCATGAACTCAATCCCGGCCTGGTCATCGTGCGCATTTCGGGCTGGGGTCAGACCGGACCGTATGCCGAGCGCCCTGGCTTTGGCACCTTGGTGGAGGCCTTCTCGGGATTCGCGCAGCGCAATGGCTTTGCCGACCGGCCACCGGCCCTGCCCAATCTGGGACTGGCCGACATGATCGCTGGCTTGTCCGGTGCTTTCGCCACGCTGGCCGCCGTGCGTGAGGTGGAGGTTCGCGGTGGTTTGGGGCAAGTGGTGGATCTGTCGCTGCTCGAACCCATGATCGGCGTGTTGGGGCCGGATGCGGCGATCTACCAACACACCGGCAAACTGCCGCGTCGCCTGGGCAACCGGGCGGAAAATGCCGCGCCGCGCAACGCCTACCTGTGCAGCGATGGGAAATGGATGGTGATGTCGGGATCGACCCAGCGCATGGCCGAACGGGTGTTGGTGTCCATTGGGCGTGCCGATCTGGTGCGGGATCCGCGCTTCATCGACAACGCCGCCCGCATCGACAACGTTGAGGCGCTCGACGATCTGATCGGTGGCTTTGTGTCCCAACGCACGCTGGAAGAAAATCTGGCGCACTTCGGCCAGCACGAAGTGACGGTGGGCCCCATGATGAACGTCGACCAGCTGATGCAGGACGCGCATGTCACGGCCCGCCAGGTGCTGGTTGAAGTTCCGGACCCGCAACTGGGCAGCGTGGTGATGCACAACGTCTTCCCCCGGCTGTCCGGCACACCGGGCCGCATCAGGACTACGGCCCCCGAGATCGGACAAGACCAAGACTTGCTGGATCGACCCGCATCCAACCGACAACTCGACCAACCCTAGGAGACATGACCATGAAGCCCATCGATTCCCGCCGCCGCAGCGTCGCAGCAGGCCTGGCACTGGTACCGATCGCGGCCAGCCTGCCCAGCCGGGCCCAGGTCGCCATGCCCAAGTCCATTGTCCTGTTGGTGCCTCAGAACGCGGGTGGATCCAACGACGTCATGGCGCGCACGGTGGCGGCGCGCCTGCCGCAGCAGCTTGGGGGCACCAGCGTGGTGGTCGAGAACCGTCCGGGCGCGGGCGGCAACGTCGGTTCGGCCTGGGTCGCCAAGTCTGCGCCCAAAGACGGCAGCGTTTGGCTGGTCACGGTCAATAGCGCCCAGGCCGTCAACCCAAGTCTGTACAAGTCCACGGGCTTCGATCCCATCAACGACTTCGAACCCGTGGCGGGCATCGCCGTCGTCCAGCATGCGATTGTGGTGAACCCCAAGTTTCCGGCCAATTCGCTGGCCGAGTTGGTCGCGCTGGCGCGCAAGGAACCGGGCCGATACAGCTATGGTTCATCGGGCAATGGGACCTTCGCCCACCTGTTGATGGAAATGGCGAAGAAGTCGCAGGGTCTGCAGATCACCCATGTGCCGTACAAGGGTGTTGCGCCGGCGCTGACCGATGTGATTGGCGGCAATCTCGACATCATGGTCAGCACGATCCCGGCTTGCCTCCAGTTCGTCAAGAGCGGCCAACTCAAGGCCCTCGCGGTGCCATCGCTGCAGCGAGCACCGGCCTTGCCCAGTGTGCCGTTGGCCCAGGAAGCCGTGCCCGGCCTGGTGGGGGAGCTGTGGGTGGCCATGTACGCACCCAAGGGCGTCCCGCGCGAATTGATCGAGCAGATGCGAAAAGCGGTTGCGACGGTCCAGGCCACTCCTGACATGGAGGCCTTTTTTCTGGCCCAAGGCGCCACAGCGATGAAGGCCGGCCCTGCCGAACTGGCCGCCATCACGCGAGAGGAAATCGCGCGCTGGGCGCCGGTGATCCGCGATTCGGGGATGAAAGTCGACTGATGCGGCAGCGTATCTGTCGCTTATTCGCCCCAAATCGACCCTGTCGGTGCCTCCAGCGGGTGCGATTGCTATCCTTTTTGACCTAGGATAGACCCCTGTCCAATCGGGCCGTCCTGCGGGCGGCCCTACACAAGGTATGGGAACCACAGATTTCGAGTCCATGCCCGCTCCGCTGGCTGATGAGGCGGGCGTGCATGTGAGCGCCGAAGAGGACAGCTTCTTCATGGAGTTGGATGCACCCGGGGCGCCAGGCGGTGTCGACATACCCATCGGCGACAGCAAGCTGGCCGTGCCAACCTTGGCAGTCCTCGACCAGCTCCCGGCCCTGGTGATGGCGATGGACCTGGACCAGGGCATGCAGATCGTGTTCTGGAATCGCGAATGCGAGGCACTCAGCGGCTACACGGCCGGTGAAATGGTCCGGCAGGAGCAAGCCCTGGAGCGCCTGTATCCCGATCCGGCCTATCGGGCGCGCAAGCTCGCCGACTGCCGCGACATGGCGCCGCAATTTCGCAACCTGGAGTGGACGCTGACGACCCGGTCGGGCGAAAAGCGACGTGTGGGCTGGTCAACCATTTCGGGGGTGAACAGCGGCAGTGGGCGGCGCGAGGTCTGGTGCATCGGACTGGATGTCACGGCGCGCAGCGAATCCGATCGCCTGGTGCGCGCGCGCGACAAGTTGCTGACCTCGGTGTTCCGGCATCTGCCGGACATGGTCTATCTCAAGGACGGTCAGGGCCATTGGCTGCTGACGAATCCGGCTGCCCGCGCTGCCTACGGCCTGTCCGAGCGTGAAGCGGTCGGCCTCAGCGATCTGGACCTGGCTGAACGCAAGCACCCCCTGGCCGATGCGCTGCGTCAATCCGCGTTGGCCGAGGAAGCATCGTGGCAGTCGGGTCGGCCGTCGCGAACGGAGGAGGTCGCCGACGACGTCCGTGGCCAGTCGCGGCACTACGACGTCGTGCGCGTGCCGGCTTTTGGGCGCCAGGGTCAGCGCCTTCACATGCTGGTGGTGCGGCGTGACATCACGGATCAGCGAATCGCGGCCACCAAGCTGGAACTGGCGGGTCGCGTGCTGGAGCAAAGCACCGATGGCATCATGATTTTCGAGGCGGACCGGCGCGTGATCATGGTCAACGCCGCGTTCAGCGACATCACGGGCTACGGACCTGACGAGGTCATTGGGCAGACCTCGGATTTCCTCGCCTCGGGCCTGCACGATGCGGAGTTCTTTCGGGCCATGTGGCAGGCACTGGATGGCACCGGGCATTGGCGCGGCGAAGTCTGGAGCCGCCGCAAGAATGGCGAGGTCTATCCGCAATGGTTGGCCTTGTCGACGCTGCGCCACCGCACCACGGGTGAGATCACGCATTACGTCGCGTCCTTCTCCGATCTGAGTTCGCGCAAGGCCGCCGAGGAGAAGATCGCCTATCTGTCCACACAGGATGCGATCACGGGCCTGCCCAACCGGGCGCAGGTGTCCATGCGGGGTGCCATCGCGATCAACCACGCCAAGGCCACCAACGAGGCCTTGGCCTTGATGGTGATCGACATCGACAACTTCAAGATGCTCAACGACTCGCTCAGCCATGCAGCGGGTGATCAGCTCCTGCGCGAGGTGGGCCGGCGCCTGGCCGCCAATCTGGGCGAACGGGGCATGGTGGGCCGATTGAGCGGCGACGAGTTTCTGGTGTTGATTCCGGGTGTGATCGGTACCTCGGGCGCAGCCCACACCGCGCAAAGCCTGATGGCGGCGGTGGCGGCCCCCATTGCATTGGGCGAGATGAACATGAGTGTGTCGATCTCGCTGGGCATCGCCATGTGCCCGGGCGACGGCGACACCTTCGATCTGTTGTTTGCCCGTGCCGACGCGGCTCTGCATGCTGCCAAGCGGGGAGGTCGTGCAGCCTACCAGTTTGCCAGCGCGTCGATGAACGCGGCTGCGCTGGAGCGCCTGCAGATCGAATCGGCGTTGCGCCGCGCGATCGAGACGCGCGCCATGCACCTGGACTACCAACCCCTGATCGACCTGGCCACCGGCCAGATCGTCGGGTGCGAGGCCTTGTGCCGATGGACCGATGCGCAGCGTGGCGCCGTGTCGCCCGGGGTGTTCATTCCCGTTGCCGAGGACAGCGGCATGATCGAAACCCTGGGGGCCTGGGTCATCAAGACCGCCGTCCATCAGTTGCGGGTCTGGCACGACAGCGGGTATCCGAATCTGGTCATGGCAATCAATCTGTCGGCGCGGCAGTTCCAGCGCGGTGTGGTGCTGCGGCAGGTTGAGGAAGCCTTGATGGAGACCGGCGTGGCGGCCGAAAAAATCGAGCTCGAGTTGACCGAATCCGTGCTGCTGCACGATGCCGAATCGGTGATGAACACGCTGCACCGCCTCAAGGCCCTGGGCGTTTCCCTGTCGATCGACGACTTCGGCACCGGCTATTCAAGCTTTGCCTACCTGAGGCGCTTCAAGTTCGACAAGATCAAGATCGATCAATCGTTTGTGCGCGACATGATCGATGACCCGGAGGATGCCGCCATCGTGCGCGGCATGATCTCGCTGGCGGCAAGCTTGGGCCTGAAGGTGCTGGCAGAAGGGGTCGAGACCGAGGCGCTGGCTCAGCGCCTGCGACATTTTCAGTGCAACTTTGCGCAGGGATACCACTTTGACCGGCCCCTGCGCCCCGAGGAGTTCGTCAAGCGACTTGGGTCGGCAACGGCGCTGGGGGTTTGATCGGCGCCCGCACTCAGTTCGTCAAGACCAGCTTGCCTTTCACCTGTCGCGACCCCATTCGGGCAAAGGCGGCTTTCAGCTGCGTCATCGGCATGGTTTGGTCCAGCACGGGCTTGATCTTGCCCTGCATCCACCACTGCCCCAGTTCGGCCATCATGGCCGCGTTGGCCTTGGGCTCGCGCCGCGCGAAGTCGCCCCAGAACACGCCGACGATCGAAGCGCCCTTGAGCAACGCAAGGTTCAGGGGCAAGGCCGGAATGTTCCCGCCGG
>CAYNWR010000156.1:0-6522 GCA_964400915.1 uncultured Burkholderiaceae bacterium | reverse complement strand
CAACGACAAGGGTCAGACGGTCACCGGAAAGGTCAAGACGGTCGACCCGCGGGGCGCCGAAATCGATCTGGGCAGCGACGTCATCGGTTACCTACGTGCCAGCGAAATCAGCCGCGACCGTGTCGAGGACGCCCGCAACGTGCTCAAGGAAGGCGACGAAGTCACCGCTGTTGTGGTCAACATCGACCGCAAGACACGCAACATCCAGTTGTCCATCAAGGCCAAGGATGCCGCAGACCAGCAGGAAGCCATGGCCAGCCTGTCGGCGCAATCGGCCCGCGAGAACGCAGGAACCACGAGCCTCGGAGCGCTGCTGCGCGCCAAGCTCGACAACAACAACTGATCCGCACGGCGGCTGTCCGCGGGTCCGGCAGGCTCTCGTCCCCAGTGTCTGGGGCAAGGCCTGCACCGCGGATACCGCCCAGCGGGGTTCTCACGCGCTGCTGCACCCATGACCCGTTCTGATCTTGTTGAAGAGCTGGCCTCTCGCTTTGCTCAGTTGGCCCAGCGCGACGCTGAATTTGCTGTCAAGGCCATCCTCGATGCCGTCAGCGAAGCGCTGGTGAAAGGCCATCGGGTCGAGATTCGTGGCTTTGGCAGCTTCTCCATCAACCGCAGGCCCCCGCGCATTGGTCGCAACCCGCGCAGCGGCGAGCGTGTGGACATCCCCGAAAAGCGGGTCCCGCATTTCAAACCGGGCAAGGCCCTGCGCGAAGCCGTCGACGGCCCCGTCGTGACGCCGGCCGACAAGCGGGTGCCAGCCCAAGCGGCCCGCAGGCCCGAATCGGATCCCCCGGCCGCGTGATCGCGTCCCCGTTCAGTTGAATGCGGCGTTGGGCCAGTGCGCCCGCCCCTTGGCCTCGCTTCGATTCGACGGCGAACCTCGATAATGCCGTCCACGCATGGACCGAATCTGGCGCTTCCTCAAAATCCTGTTGCGCGCGGCGATCTTCTTCGCGCTGTTTGCGTTTGCCCTCAACAACGCCCAACCGGCCACGGTCCATTTGTTCTTTGGTGCGCAGTGGGTCGCGCCCATGGTGCTTGTGGTGCTGCTGGCATTCGCGGCCGGAGTTGCCGTGGGCGTGCTGGGCGTGTTGCCGCGACTGCTTCGCCGCAAAAACGCGCCTCCTGTGCCGAGCGACGTTCCAGAATCCAGCGCGCCGCCAGGCGCGGCCGCCCGCACGGCGCAGGCCGTGCCTGATTCATCGGGCGCCTAGCGCAACGCAGCAGGCCCATGGAACTTGAATTCACCTGGCTGCTGCTGGCCATTCCGATGGCCTTCGCCTTTGGATGGATGGCATCACGCTTCGATTGGCGGCAACAGCGCATCGACAACCGCTCGGCGCCCAAAGCCTACTTTCGGGGCCTGAACCACCTGCTCAATGAACAGCAGGATCAGGCCATTGACGCCTTCATCGAGGCGGTCCAGAGCGATCCCGACACCTCGGAGTTGCACTTTGCCTTGGGCAACCTGTTTCGGCGACGCGGCGAATTCGACCGCGCGGTGCGCGTACACGAGCACCTGATTGCGCGCGGCGATCTGTCCTCCGACGACCGGCACCGAGCGCAACACGCCCTGGCGCTGGATTTCCTGAAGGCCGGTCTGCTCGATCGGGCCGAGGGTGCCCTGCGTCAACTGCAAGGAACGCGATTCGAAGGCCAGGCCGGCCTGGCCCTGCTTGCCCTGTACGAGCGCACCCGCGACTGGAACCAGGCCCACGCGATCGCCACGCGGTTGCAGTCCAGCGCCCAGGGCAATTTTGCGGGCCGGATCGCCCACTACCGTTGCGAGCAGGCGCAAGCGCTGGTCGAACAGGGCGATTTCGAAGGGGCACGTCGCCTGCTGCGTGAGGCCACGATGCAGTCCCCCGAGTCGCCACGCCCATGGATCGAACTGGCTGGCTTGCAGGCCAGGCACGACCAGCAAGCCGGCGCTGCCTTTGCAACCTTGATCGGCGCGCTCGACCGCGTCGCTCCGCTGGGCGTGCCGCTGCTGGCGTCCCGTCTGGCGGGCGTCGCGCTCGCACCCGAGCAGGTGCGCACGGCCCTGGATCGGTTGCAGCGCCACTACGAATCCTTCGTGTCCTTTGACGTGCTGGACGCCATCATCCAACTCACCCGACGGCACATGCAGGCCGAAGGCAAGGGTGCGCAGGAGCTGGCCAGAGTCGAGCTGCAACTGCTCGAGCGTCACCTGCAGGGCGACGCGTCGCTGGCGACCGCTGTGCGCTGGCTTCAACAAGCGACAGCCAGCACCGCCGTGCCACGCGTGCCCGTCGAGGCCCATGTGTTGCGCGCCCTGGAACAAGCGGCCCGCCCAGCGTTGCGCTATCG
Organism: uncultured Burkholderiaceae bacterium; assembly: GCA_964400915.1. Classification (GTDB taxonomy): domain Bacteria; phylum Pseudomonadota; class Gammaproteobacteria; order Burkholderiales; family Burkholderiaceae_C; genus CAYNWR01. The sequence goes on along the minus strand of CAYNWR010000156.1, from coordinate 4,188 downwards.
ATGCGCCGCCTGCGGCTTTGAAGCCCAGCAACATCTGTGGCAATGCCCCGGTTGCCTGGCGTGGGACAGCTACCCGCCGCGCCGCGTCGAAGAACTCTGAAACCCGCGCCCGATCACCCATGACCACCGCCCCCGTGCCGCCCACCCATCCCAGCGCTGCCCAACTGGTGCAGGCACATGTGCTGGTAGTGGGTGACGCCATGCTCGACCGCTACTGGCATGGCAGTGTCGAGCGCATCTCGCCCGAGGCCCCCGTGCCCGTGGTGCGTGTCCAACGTGAAGAGGAGCGCATCGGTGCGGCGGCCAATGTCGCCTTCAACATCGTCAGCATGGGCGCCCGCGCAAGTTTTGTGGGGGTGATCGGCGAGGACGAAGCCGGCCAGCGCCTGCACACCCTGATGCAGGGCACGGGCATCGACGCCCACCTGGCGCGCGACCCGATGCTCAAGACCACCGTCAAGCTGCGCGTGATCGGTCGCGCCCAGCAGCTCTTGCGCATGGACTTCGAGGCCGAGCCCGACCACGAAGCCCTCGCCGTTCAGACCGAAACCTTCCTGCGGCTGCTGCCCCAGCACCAGGCCGTCCTGTTCTCAGACTACGGCAAAGGTGGCCTGGCCCACATCCCGGCCATGATCGAACAGGCACGCGCGGCCGGTCGGGCCGTGCTGGTCGACCCCAAGGGATCCAACTACGCACGCTACGCCGGCGCCACCCTGATCACCCCAAACCGGGCCGAATTGCAGCAGGTGATTGGCGCCTGGAGCAGCGAGTCCGACCTCGCCCAGCGCGCGCAGGCCCTGCGTGAGCAATTGCGCCTGGATGCGATCCTGCTCACGCGCAGCGAAGAGGGCATGTCGCTGTTTGATCGCGACGGTGTGGCCCACGTGCGCGCCGTGGCCCGCGAGGTCTTTGACGTGACGGGTGCCGGCGACACCGTGATTGCGGTCATGGCCGCGATGATGGCGTGTGGCTGGAGCCCGCGTGCAGCCATGTCCATCGCCAATCGCGCTGGCGGCATTGTGGTGGGCAAGTTCGGTACCGCCACGGTGAGCTACGCGGAGCTGTTCGGCCAGGAGGCCCCATGAATCGCACGTCCAAAACGGGAGGCCCGACATGCGCGTAGTCGTCACGGGGGCAGCCGGCTTCATCGGCAGCAACCTGGTTGCCGGCCTGAATGCGCGCGGCATCGACAACATCATCGCCGTTGACGACCTGCGCGACGGCGACAAGTTTCGCAACCTGGCGGACCTGTCCATTGCCGACTATGTCGACGCGCAGGATTTCTACACCGCGTTTGCGGCGGGCCGATATGGTGCGGTGGAGGCGGTGTTTCACGAAGGTGCGTGCAGCGACACCATGGAAACCGATGGCCGCTACATGATGGCCAACAATTTCACTTTGTCCTGCCGCCTGTACGACGCCTGTGCGGCGCAAGGCACACGCCTGTTGTATGCCTCGTCGGCCGCCACCTATGGCGCTTCCACGGTTTTTTCAGAAGAGCCCGCCAACGAAGCGCCGCTGAACGTCTACGGCTACTCCAAGCTGCTGTTTGACCAATGGATGCGACGCGCCGCAGGCCGGGATTTTGCCCAGGCGCCGGTCCAGGTGGCCGGGTTTCGCTACTTCAACGTCTATGGCCCGCGCGAGCAGCACAAGGGCCGCATGGCCAGTGTGGCCTTCCACCAGGTGGGGCAATGGCGGCGCGAGCGCTGTGTGCAGCTGTTCGGCGAGTACGGTGGGTATGCCGCAGGCGAGCAGATGCGGGATTTCGTTTTTGTCGACGACGTGGTGGCCGTCAATCTCTGGTTTTTCGATCATCCGTCCGCGCGTGGCTTGTTCAATCTGGGCAGTGGGCGTGCCCAGGCCTTCAACGATGTCGCGCTGGCCGTGGTGAACGGCATGCGCCAGGGCGATGGTGGTCCCACACTGGATCTGCCGGGTGCGGTGGCACAGGGATTCATTCGCTACGTGCCGTTTCCCGACGCCCTTCGAGGCAAGTACCAATGCCACACGCAGGCCGATCTGGCGCGCCTTCGCGCGGCCGGCTGCCCGCATGCCTTTGCCGATGTGGCCACCGGCGTGTCGCGGTATGTCGCCTGGTTGGTGTCGCGCCCATACTGAATCCATGCAGCCTCAGCGTGCGCGGCTGACCACCTTGGCTTTCATGATCGCCGGGGGCGCCGCGCCGGGGCTGCTGCCCGCGCGCCACGCCCAGGCGCAGCCGGCTGTGGTCGAGATCAACAGCGCCACCGAAGCCGAGCTGGATTCGATCCGCGGCATCGGCCCCCCGATGACCCGATCGATCCTTGCCGAGCGACGCGCAGCCCCATTTGACGACTGGCAGGACCTGATGCGCCGCGTCAAGGGCATCGGGCCGGCCCGCGCGGGCCAATGGTCAAACGACGGGCTGCGCGTTCAGGGCCAGGCCTACGCGGGATCCCGCACCCGGAACTGACGTAGACCATCGCGACGGCTCCAACAGATCTTGGACGCCAACAACCCCACGGCAGACACCGGTCACAACGGCCAGCGATGAATGGCGGTCACTTGCAAATTACTATCTTTATGATAGCTAACTTGTCATATTTGACGCTCGCTACGGGCCTAAATAGATCCAAAATCTCCCCAATCAGGCGTCAGGCGGCCCAAAACCACCCCCGGCCGGCGACTGGATCTCGAAGACATCGCCAGGCGCCATCTCGGCCTGACCAATGTGGTCCAGCACCTCGATACGGCCATCGGTGCGAATCACCCGGGTTAGTCCCGCGCCGCCGGGCTGCCCGCCCGCCATCCCAAAGGGCGGCACGTGCCGGCCGTTGGACAGGATGCTGGCGGTCATCGCCTCCAGGAAACGCACACGCCGGGTGCCACCGTCGCCGCCGCGCCAGCGGCCGGCACCACCCGATCCGCGGCGGATCTCGAAGCCCTCCAGGTGCACCGGGTAGCGAAACTCCAGCACCTCGGGGTCGGTCAGGCGCGAATTGGTCATGTTGATCTGCACCACGCTGGTCCCGGCGAAGCCGCCCGCCAACTGGCCCTGGTCGTCGAAGATGCCCCCGGCACCGCTGCCGCCGCTGATGGTTTCGTAGTACTGGTAGCGCTCGTTGCCAAAGGTGAAATTGTTCATCGTCGTCTGGCCCGCCGCCATCACACCCAAGGCGCCGAACAGGGCGTTGGTGATGCAGCTGGACGTCTCGACATTGCCCGCCACGACCGAAGCCGGCGGGCTGGGGTTGAGCATCGAACCCTCGGGGATGATCACGCGCAAGGGCTTGAGACAGCCGGCATTGAGCGGGATGTCGTCATCGACCAGGCAGCGGAACACGAACAGCACGGCTGCCATGCACACCGCGCGCGGCGCGTTGAAATTGTTGGTCTGCTGCGCGGACGTGCCCGTGAAGTCGATCTCCGCTGTGCGCGCGTGCGCGTCGATGCGGATCGCCACACGAATCAGCGCGCCGTTGTCCAGGGGCAACTCGAAGCGCCCGCTTTGCATGCGCGCCGCCAGGCGCGTGATGGCGCGGCGCACCGATTCCTCGGCGTTGTCCTGCACGTGCCCCATGTAGGCCTTGACCACCTGGAGCCCGAACTCCTTGACCAGGCGACGAAGCTCCTGCACACCCTTCTCGTTGGCGGCAATCTGGGCCTTCAGGTCGGCCAGATTCTGCTGCGGGTTGCGGCTGGGGTGCTTGGCCCCGTGCGTCAGCAACTCCAGAATCTCGGCTTCGCGCAGGCGGCCACGGTCCACGAGCTTGAAGTTGTCGATCTGCACGCCTTCCTCGTCGATGTGCGTCGAAAACGGCGGCATCGAGCCCGGCGTCACACCACCGATATCGGCATGGTGGCCCCGCGAGCCCACATAGAAGCTGGGCGCACCGTCCTCGTCGTCGAGGTACACCGGGGTGATCACGGTGACATCGGGCAGGTGCGTTCCGCCGTGATAGGGATCGTTGAGCACGAACACGTCGCCAGGCGACATGCGCCCCGTGTTCTCGCGAATCACGGTCTTGATGCTCTCGCCCATCGAGCCCAGGTGCACGGGCATGTGCGGCGCATTGGCAATCAGGTTGCCCTCGTTGTCGAACAGGGCACAACTGAAATCCAGGCGCTCCTTGATGTTCACCGAATAGGCCGTGTTCTGCAGTTGCAGCCCCATCTGCTCGGCGATGTTCATGAACAGGTTGTTGA
>CAYNWR010000155.1:0-6527 GCA_964400915.1 uncultured Burkholderiaceae bacterium | reverse complement strand
CCCCTCGCCCGACCTCTCCCCACGGCGCCGGGGTGGGTGGCGGACCTGGCTTGGGGCAGGGAGGCGCGCGGTACTGTCCTGCACTCGATCAAAAAAACCGACCCGACTCGATCGGGGCGGTTTTCGACCTCGCGCGTGATCCCTGACCCAAACAGCAGCCGCCACCCGCTTCGGCGACGTGCGGGCACGAGCGCTTCGGCGACGTGTGGACACAAGCGCTTCGGCGCCGTGCGGTCAACAGCCATGCGGTCGCAGAGGTGAAACGCCGCGTGGGTGCTGAAGCGCAACACCACGCGAGCACAGCCTTCGGCTACAGATACTCCACACCGGTGCCCGCCAGGCCCGTCAAATTGATGTTGGCCTGGTTCAGGTCGAGCACCGCCGCCGCGTTGATCAGCGCGCCGCGTGTGTAGGCGCCCGAATCCACCAGACCCACCAGGGTGGCCACCAGCGTGGCATCGGTGTCGCTGCCCGTCAGGTTGCGCAGCAGTAGCTTGCTGAAGCTGGTGGTGTCGCTGCCGCCGGCCAGGGTGTTGATCAGGCCGGTGGACACCGCCAGATCGCAGGCCTGCGCCAGGGCAACACCGGCGTCGAGCACCCCCATCACCGCCCCCACGGCTGCCTTGTTGGCCAGGCCCGCCTTGCCCAGCAGCGCGGCGGTCAGCAGCGCGGCGCTGCCGGCGTTGCCCAAGGTGGTGACGGAGCCGACGTCGTAGGCCAGCTTGACATCGCTGAAAGCCAGGCGTTCGATGCTCACCAGGGTGTCGGTGCCTTCGCTGGTCGATGTCACCGTCCACTGGCCACTTGCAGGGCCCGTTGGGCCCGTGGCGAGCACCGTGTATGTGCTCTTTGCTCCTGAAAACGAAGCGGTGTCGAATCCGTCGCCACCATCGATCTCGTCGTTGCCAGCCAGGCCTGTCAGCACGTTGTGCCCGGCGTTGCCCACCAGCAGGTTGGCCAGGCTGTTGCCCGTGCCCGCCAGGGGCGCCTGGCCGCTGAGCTCCAGCACCTCGACAAAATTGCCCAGTGTGTAGCTGATGCTGGCCAGCACGGTGTCGATGTTGCTGGCAATGTCCAGGGCCTGCAGATCGCCCGCACCGACCTGGGCGGTGCTGTTGCTGGTCTCCAGCACCAGATCGCCGGCGTTGTCCACCACATAGATGTCAGCTCCGCCGCCACCTTCCAGCCGATCCGCACCCGCACCACCGTCGAGCCGGTTGGCCGATGACGACCCCTTGAGGGTGTCGCCGAAGGCCGAGCCCGTGGCGTTCTCGACGCTGCTGAGCCGGTCGTTGCCCGAACCGCCGCTGGCACTGCCCTGCGCCAGATCCACCGTCACGATGTTGTTGGCGTCGGCGTAGTCGGCCGTGTCGCTGCCCTCGCCACCGTTGATCGTGTCGTCACCAAAGCCGCCGGCAAACAGGTTGTCGTCGGCGTTGCCGGACAGCGCGTCGGCAAAGGCCGATCCCACCACGGCTTCGATGGAGCTGAGGACCACGCTGCCACCCGGCCCGGACGCGATGCCTGCGGAAAGGTCCACGGTGACGGCGGCCCGCGCGGCCGAAAAGCTCGCGGTGTCGCGCGCATTGGTGCCCTGGATCACGGCCCCGTTGCTCAGGTTGCCGCCGGCATCCGTTGCCGTCACCACGATACCGATGGGTGCGGACTGGCCGTAGACGATGTTTTCGATCTGGAACAGCGTGTCGCGCCCTTCGGTGTTGGGGCCGGTGATCTCGGTGTAGATGCCGGCTTGCACCGTGACGGTGTAGGACGAACGCGGCAGGCTGAAATAGACGGTGTCGTTGCCATCGCCACCGGTCAAAAAATCGTTGCCCGTGCCGCCCGAGAGCACATCGTCGCCTTCGTCGCCGGACAGCGTGTCGTTGCCCGCGCCACCCAACAGCGTGTCGTCGCCGTCGCTGGCCAAGGCCTGGTCGTTGCCCTCCGAGCCTTGAAGCACATCACTGTGGCGTGACAGGATCACCTGGCCAAATCGTGTGATCGTGTCGTTGCCCAACGCGCCGCTGGTGCGCCCGCGCGCCAGGTCGACGCTGACCCCGCCCGTTGCGTCCTGAAATGTCAGCGTGTTGGGGCCGTTCTCACCATCCAGCAGATCGTCACCCAGCGAGGCGTAGATGACGTCCGCTTCGCTGCCGCCATAGACGGTGTCGTTGCCAGGCCCGGGGTCGATGACGTCGCCGCCCGCGCCGCCATAGATCAGGTCGTTGCCGCCATTGCCCCAGATGGCGTCGGTGGCGCCGGCGCCATCGATGGTGTCGGCGTCTTCGGTGCCGATGAGGTTGTCAATGCCAGAGGTGCCGTTGATGATGGCCATGGTGGGTAAATCAGACGTATTCGATGCCGGTCTGCGCCAGACCGGTGAGGTTGATGGAGGCTTTGTTCAGGTCCAGCTGGGCGACGGCTGCGGTGAACGCGCTTTGTGTGTAGGCGCCACTGTCCATCAACGCGGCCACGGCGGCAGCGGTTGATGCGTCGGGCGCCGCGCCGACGACATGGGTGAACAGGAGTGTGGCAATTTGCACGTTCGTGGCGCTTGGGCCGAGCAAGGCGCCCAGGCCGAGCGCGGCGATCTGCTCCAGGCTCTGCCCTGCATCCAGCAGACCGATCACCGCGCCCACCAGGGGTTTGTTGGACAGGATGCCCTTGCCCGCCAGTGCGGCCAGCAGCAGCGCGGCGTTGCCGGCCGCTGCGCCATTGGCCGAGACGTCAAATGCCAGCTTGACATCGGCAAAGGCCAGGCGTTCGATGCTGGTGAGCGTGTCGGTGCCTTCGGTGGCCGATGACACCGTGAATTTGGATGGATTTGAGCCGGTAGCGAGCACCGAGTAAGCGCTTTTAGCTCCTGAAAACATAGCGGTGTCGGCGCCTGCGCCACCGTCGATCTCGTCGTTGCCGGCGCCGCCGGTCAGGTTGTTGTTCCCGCTGTTGCCCACCAGCCGGTTGTCCAGCGCGTTGCCCGCCCCGGCCAACGCGTCGCTGCCCGCCAGCTCCAGGATCTCGACAAAATTGCCCAATGTGAAGCTCACGCTGGCAATCACCTTGTCGGTGGCGCTGCCGATGTCCAGCGCCACCAGCTCGTCACCGGCACCGGCGGCGGCCTGGTTGTCGGTTTCGATGACCAAATCGCCGGTGTTGTCGACGTAATAGGTGTCGGCGCCGCGGCCACCTTCCATGCGGTCGGCGCCGGCGCCACCGTCCAGCTCGTCGTTGCCATCGAGTGACTGCAGCACGTTGCTGCCGGCATTGCCTTCCAAGCGGTTCGCCAGGGCGTTGCCCGTGCCACTGAGGTCGGCGGTCCCCGTGAGTTGCAGGATTTCCAGGAAGTTGCCCAGCGTGTAGCTGATGCTGGCAATCACGGTGTCGGTTGCGCTGCCGATGTCCAGATGGGCGAGCAGCCCGTCGCCTTCGGCGGGGGTGTTGTCGGCCTCCATCACCAGATCACCCGCGTCGTCGACAACGTACACGTCCGCACCTCGGCCGCCTTCCATGCGGTCGGCGCCCGCACCACCGTCCAGGCGGTTGCCGCCACTGGTGCCCTTGAGGGTGTCGCCGAAATTGGAACCCACGGCATTTTCGATGCCGATGAGCGTGTCGGCCCCCGCGCCGCCCGTGGCAGTGCCGGAGCTCAGGTCGATGGTGACAGCGGCGCTGGCATCGGCATAGACCGCCGTGTCCGTGCCGGCGCCACCGTTGATGGTGTCGTTGCCCTGCCCGCCCGTGAAGGTGTTCTCGGCCGCCGAGCCATTGATCGAGTCCGCAAACGAGCTGCCCACGACCACTTCGATGGACACCAGGCTGACGGTGCCACCAGGGCCGCTGGCCGTGCCGGCTGCCAGGTCGACGGTGATCGCCGCACGTGCCGCCGCGAAGTTGACCGAGTCGACGCCGCCGGTGCCTTGAAGGCTGGCCCCGCCGGGCAGCGCGCCGGTGGCGTCCACGCCCACCAGGAACACACCCGTCACCGTGCTGAAGCTGTGGCCGCGCAGGCCGGCATGGGCATTGCCGGCCAGGTCCTTCACGGCGCCTTTGTCGATCTCCAGCACCAGGCTCGTGCCGTAGGGCAGGTCGCTCGGCGGGTTGATCGTGAGGGTGCTGCCCGAGAAGGTCAATGCGGCGCTGGTGGCCGCGTCGAAGGTCGCCACGGCGGCGCCGGTGCCGGTCTTGACCGCCACCGAGCCGCTGCCGCGCACCACACCCTCGCTGAAGGTGACAACGATGTTGCCCGCGGGATCGATGTCGATGCTGCCTGCGGGGGGTTGCACATCGAGCACGGTGGGCGCCGTGGTGTCCGAGTCGGCAAACACCAAATTTTCGATGTTGCTGAGCGTGTCGCTGCCGTCGCTGCCGATGCGGTCGGTCACGGTCCAGGCGCCGCCCCCGCGGTCAACGATGGTGTAGTTGGCGCGTGGGCCCGTGAAGCGGGCGGTGTCAAACCCGACGTCGCCATCCAGCGTGTCGTTGCCGGCGTTGCCGACCAGGGTGTTGTCGCTGCTGTCCCCGGTGATCGAATCGGCAAACACCGAGCCGCGCACCTCTTCGAAGCCGGACACCTGGTCGGTGCCTTCGCCCAGCGCTTGCCCAATGCCCAGATTGACTGTGACCGCGCTGGTGGTGGTGTTGTAGCTCAGCACGTCCAGGCCGGCTCCGCCGTCCAGGGTGTCGTCGCCCAGCCCGCCGGACACCGTGTCGGCGCCGGCGCCGGCGCTCACGCTGTCGTTGCCCGCACGCCCATTGATGAGGTTGTCGCCGTCGCTGCCGATGAGGGTGTCGCCCAGGGTCGAGCCGCGAATCGACTCGATGGAGATCAGCACGTCGGTGCCATCGGGTCCGCTGGACGTGCCCCGTGCCAGGTCCACCAGCATGCCGGCCGAGGCCGTTTCGTAGCTCACGATGTCACGGCCGCTGGCGCCGTCGATGGTGTCGTCGCCTTCGTAGCCCTGAAAGTAGTTGTCGGCCTCGTTGCCCGTGATGGCATCGGCGAAGTGGCTGCCCAGCACCCCCTCAAAACCCTCGAGCACGTCGTTGCCGTCCGCACCGCTGGCTCGGCCCGTGCTCAGGTTGACGGTGACACCCCCCGTGGCGTCAAAGTAGCTGACCTGATCAAACCCGCCATCCAGCGCGCTGCCGGTGCCTGCGCGCAGCGTGTCGTTGCCCGCGTTGCCGCGAAAGATCTCGTTGTAGATGCGATCGGTGCCGACGATCAGGTCGTCGAAGTCGGAACCCACCACGTATTCGATGTTGATCAGCACGTCGGTGCCGATGCCGGCGCCCGTGGCGCTGCCGCGCTGCCCATCCGGCGCCAGGAGGACCGTGACGCCGCCCGTGGCGTCGCTGAACACGGCGCGGTCGTATTCGTTGTTCTGGTTGGCCGTGTCCAGTTGCTTGAGCTGGGAACCGCCGTCCAGGGTGTCGTCGCCCGCGCCGCCAGTCAATGTGTCCTCGCCCGCTGCGCCGCTGAGCAGGTCGTTGCCCGCCCGGCCGTCGAGGTTGTTGAAGGCGTCGTTGCCCGTCAACGTGTCGTTGAAATCGCTGCCCCGGGCCGACTCGATGTTGACCAGCGTGTCCGTGCCACCAAAACCATCGGTGGCGCTGCCGCGCACCAGATCCACGTTGACCGCCGCCGTGCTGCTCTGGTAGTTGGCGCGGTCGTTGCCGCCCTTGCCATCGATGTAGTCGTTGCCGGCGCGGCCTTCAAAGGATTCGGTGCTGCTGTTGTCGCTGCCCGTCAGTGTGTCGTTGAAGGCCGAGGCACGCACCTCCTCGATGTTGACGACGGTGTCGGTGCCGCCCACGCCATCGCCAAAACTGGTGGGCGTGGCGCCGCCCAGCGTGACCGCCACCGCCACCGTGGCGCCCGTGTAGTAGATGCGGTCAAAGCCGGTGCCACCGTCGATGGTGTCGTTGCCCCCGTCGCCCTGAAAGCCTTCAAAGCTGTCGATCGCGCCGCCTGTCAGAACATCGGCGAAGGCCGACCCGCGCAACTGGTCGATGTTGACCAGGGTGTCGGTGAAGCCCCAGTTGTCGGTGGCCTTGCCCGTTGCCAGGTTGACGTTGACGCCCTTGCCCGTGGTCGCCACACCGCCGCCATCGTTGCCATCATCGAAGTACGAGGCGAAATCGAATCCGTCGCCCCCATCCAGGGTGTCGTTGCCGCTGCCGCCGATCAGGGTGTCGTCGCCCAGGCCGCCCAGGATCGAGTCGTCGCCACCACGGCCCCGCAAGGAGTCGTTGCCGGCCAGGCCATCGATGACATCGGCGGCCGCGCCGCCATTGAGGGTTTCGTTCCCGCTGGTGCCTGTGACGTTCATGCCCCTGCTCCCTGATCGCGTCGATGGATGCGATGGCGCCAATGGCGCCACGTTCGCGCGCCATCATCCCCGAGTCCAGGGCCAAAACGCGCGGCGCAGGATGAAATTGTGACGCCTGGCGAGAAATTGGCACGAAAATCAGGGCATGGTGCGTCGTGACGTTGAGGAAGGACTGATCCCCGCGGGGGGAGGACCGAC